>DATJKY010000614.1:0-3528 GCA_035490955.1 Terriglobia bacterium
CGCTTCCCGTCGCTGGCCCGCCGGTCCGATGAGGCAGCGCGGAGGGCCCACGAGGCGTTTGCGCGACTGTCTGGACGGCAGTCAGGCACAGTCCGTCGTAGGACGCCGCATGAGAGTCAAGCAGCCAAGCACGATCATGAGTCCCAGGTCGAATCGGCCGGTGCGAAGGGCCGGTCCTCGGCAGAAGATGACGGAAACCCGCTTCACGCCGCGAAAGTCGGCGGTCCGGGTGGCAGCGTAGCAAATTACTCCCATACCGTGTCGGGAGGAGCCAATGAGCCGAGCAAAGCTAATGGTTGCGCTGAAAGATGCGGAACACGTTGACGATTTGATGAATCTGGCCTGCCATCTCAAGAGGGTGATGGAAGCGGAACTAACGGCAACCCACGTGACCGAAGTCGGTCCCGGCCTGCCTCTCGACATCGACGCCGAGGTACTCGATCAGGCAGGGAAAGCGATTCTGTCACGAGCGTGCCAGATCGCGGCACAGAATTCGGTGCCGATCGCAACCAAGTTGCTGCGGGCGCACCACGCGGGCCAGGCGCTTGTGAGCGAGGCGACCGACCAGAAAATCGACCTCCTCATCATGGGCTACCACGGCAGGCACGGGGCAGCTGAACTGCTATTCGGCTCGACTGTTCGGTACGTAGCCTACCACGCGCCCTGCCGCGTGCTGGTGGAGGTTCTTCCCCCTACGCTCCACAAGGGACTCGCGGCACCGCTGCC
Organism: Terriglobia bacterium; assembly: GCA_035490955.1. Classification (GTDB taxonomy): domain Bacteria; phylum Acidobacteriota; class Terriglobia; order UBA7540; family UBA7540; genus DATJKY01. Next base: position 727 of record DATJKY010000614.1, read on the forward strand.
CCGGGCGGCCTAGTCTAGTCTGAGGTTTGTGAGCGTGTCGCTAGCCAAACTCCAACTGGGCGATTCAGGGACCAATAATGTTGTCATTTGGCAAGGTCTCAAGCACTAGTGAGACGAGCGCTCTTTCATTTGTCCCCTGACTTGCCTCAAAGTCACGAACGCACAGGTTACGCTAGGGTAAGGCCGGGAAGGTCGTTAACGGCTCGGGGACGAAACGCGACCCGCGCGCCGTCCTTGAGATCGTTTGAAGGGTGCAGAATGACTTCTGTGCCTTCTTCCAGGCCTTTGGTGATTTCGACTTCCAAGGCGTTGCGCTGGCCAGCGTCCACCTGTCGCAAACGAGCCCGACCGTTTTCCAGTACAAACGTGCTCCACGATGACCCCGCTCGGAACAAGGCGCTCGCCGGCACTTTCAGTACGCCCGAGCCTTCCCAAATTACGATTCGCGCATCCACCCGATAACCGTCGCCGAGCCCATTCGGCGGATCGACGAAGTCGGCTATCACGTTGACGCGCTGCTCTTCGACCCCCAGCGCTGCCGCTGGAACCGTGTTAGCGCTGCGTCGTCCGCGGAGGTCAAATTATGATCGAGGTAGTAAACTTCGCCGCTGGTGGGGGTATCCAAGCCGCCCAAGATGTTTAAGAGGGTGGACTTACCGCTTCCCGAAGGGCCCAAAACCACGATCAGCTCGCCTGCAAGCAGGTCAAAATCGATGCCCCGGAGGGCGAAAACGTCTACTTCTCCCATGTGGTAAACCTTGGTGATGCCGTGGATATGGAAGACCGCCTCCGAGGCGGCATTTCCCGGGTTGGTAAGATGGCGAAGCTCTTGGGCGGCGTCGCACATAAGTTCAGGTGCTTATGACCGTGCAGACGGCGGTGTTAATCAGGACGAGGGCGATGACATGTTCCAGCCTGATCGGATGTGTTGTGCCGCACATCTCGCAGCTCGCTCGGCCGACTTCGAGTTGGTCGGCGCCCTGTCCCTCCAGAAGCAATCGCGCTGCCACGCAATGACGGCTTGCGATCTCGGTGACGAATGCGCAGGCTAGCAGCTCGAACGAAATGGATAGGGTAGACGACGCTGTACGAATCCTTGAACGCCCAGCGCCTGCATGTCGAAGTATTTGTACAGGCGATGGTTTGGGTTAAGCCTGCGATTGAGCCGGGGTCCCGCCACTTGGCTCCTACTTAATCCAGGCACAATAACCCAGAGCCAGAGCAATGAGGCTCAATCCTGCGAACCTATGGCACTACGATTGCCTTCTGTGAGTTGGGTTCGGAATCCGGTGTGGCTTCGGACCCATCGCTAAGGAGTGAAATTCGCCTTCGTCAAGGAGAACACAAATGCTTTTCGACCCATCCCAAGAATCGTTCCTTATTTTCGTGCCCTTGTTCATGGTTGCGTTCGTGGTCGTAGCGTTCGCGCTCGCAGTGCGTGGGGGGAGCCCACAAGATGCCGCCGCAGCCCAGACTTCCCAGAAGGAGGTGTCGCAGTTGCTGGAGCAGACGAAGGCTGCGGCAGCCCAGTTGGAACGTGACGCCCTCGTGTTAGAGAGCTTCACGCGTGGGCATCTTAGCTGGCAAAGCCATGCAGGCCAGCTCACACGGATCAAGGAGAACATCAACAGCATGGGTGAGGACGCCAAGCGGCTCCAGGACCTCCGCCCGGCTGCAGCGCCCTGGCAACAGCAAGCGATTGACCGCATCATTCCACTAACGAAAGAAATAGCGTCGCTCACGGAATCGGCAATCGAGCACCTGAGCGCCAACCCCAATAGGCTGCATACACCCGAGTACGCCGAGTACCTGAGAGAGAACGCGGAACTGGCCACAGGGCTTTCGGCGCTGATCTCGGACTCTGTGAAGTATGACCGAGCCAAGGCGAAACTAGCCGAGCTTGAGAAGAGCCTGGGTTTGGCTGCGTAATAGGGCGACAGCTCCCTGTAAGTCGGCGCTCGCGCATCAGGAAAAAACGAATGAAAGGCAACGAACCGGGCTTTCCATATTCCTTGAGTGCCTACTGCTGATTCAGAGTACCTTCGCGTTCTAGCCAGACTATCCTCCAGACCATGAAACCAGCCTAGCCGGCAATCAAGTTGCGAGGAATCACCCGGAAATCCATCGACTGAGGGCTTGCGATGACCAACCTGCAGGCGCTGGTCATTTTCAACATCACCGTAATAGCGCTTCTGGCACTCGACCTCGCGGTATTTCACCGTCACGCCCGGCCGGTTTTGCTCCGCGAAGCCGCCCTCTGGAGTGGTGCCTGGGTTGCTTTGGCGCTTGCTTTTAATGTCGGGGTCTACTTTTGGCGTGGGCCCCAACCGGCTCTGGAATTCTTCACAGCCTACTTACTGGAGAAATCGCTCTCCGCCGACAACGTCTTCGCCTTCTCGGTGGTCATGAGCGCGGCCTCGGTCCCGGGCGAGTATCAATACAAGGTGCTCTTCTGGGGCGTGCTGGGAGCGTTGGTGATGCGAGGTGCGTTCATTGCCACAGGAGTCGTGCTGCTCTCGCACTTCGCTTGGGCGCCTTATATGTTTGGAGCCTTTCTCTTTATTGCCGGCATGAGATTCCTGTTCAACAAGAAAAAGCCGGATATCCAGCCGGGACCCAGTCCGGTCTCACGACTGGCGCGGAGAATTCTGCCACTCTCCGAGAGCTGCGAAGGAGGCCGTTTCTTTACGCGGCGTGCCGGTCACGTCCTTGCGACGCCTCTGTTGCTGGCGGTGGTGATGGTAGAAACAACGGACATCGCGTTCGCAGTGGATTCGATTCCGGCGGTCTTAGCCGTGACGC
>DATJKY010000615.1:0-2242 GCA_035490955.1 Terriglobia bacterium
TCCATGGGAGCGTGTTCAAGCGTAGGAGGGCCGTTTAACACCTACGCCGTCCTGCAGGGCGTGGACAAAGTTGTGCCGGTCGACGTGTACGTGGTGGGGTGTCCCCCCCGGCCGGAGAACCTTTTCTATGGCTTGCTGAAGTTGCAGGAAAAGATTGATAGCATGAGCCTGGCGAAGCGCCCCACCGATGTTCGACTCGATCAAAGCATGCTGGAGGAATTCAAGAAGTCCATTCGCATCGGCCAGGTGGGCTCCCCGGAATTCGTGCAGATCGGGTGAGACAGGAGTAGGGATTAGGGATTCAGGATTCAGGGATGACGAATCAAGCTAACCCGGCATGTAGGCCACGCGAATCCTGAATCCTGGATCTGAGTCAAGTAAGAGGTGAAATGCCTGAGTTTTTCAAAGTCGCGACATTGTCAGAGTTAGTAGCAGGAACCTGCAAGCCGGTCGAAGCAGGCGGTAAGGTCATCGCCCTATTCAACGTGGAGGGCAGCGTCTACGCGCTGGATAACACCTGCCTACACCGGGGCGGACCGCTCGGCCAAGGAACGCTCAACGGAGATGTGGTCACGTGCCCGTTGCACATGTGGGAATACAACGTGCGCTCGGGTGAGAAGGTCAACAGCCCCGGCGTGAAAGTCGCCACTTACCCTGTGCAGGTCGAAGGAGACGAGATCAAAGTGGCCGTCTAGTCCGTTGTTCGTTGTCCGGTGTCAGTTGCCCGTCGTCTGTCTTGTCCTCGGTCCTTTGTGATTTATGCGCAAGAGAATGAGAACCGCCAGGACGAAACACACGCCTGAACATCCTCTCACGGCCAAACAGAAGCGAGAATTGGCAGCCGCCCTGCCGGACGATGAGATTGACACATCGATATACCGGAGCTTCCGCCGAGAGCCTGGAAAGACGCCGTACGAGGCCGGTTTTATCAGCCCCGTCAAACAATCTGTGTTCTTGTGTCTGGACGCGGATATGGTGGCTTGGCTGAAGAAACCCGGCAAAGGATATCAAACGAGGGCAAATCATCCTGCGGGAGCGAAGCTGCCCGACTCACGGAGGTCGCGAGCCTGATCATAGGTTCCTTTCATTACAACTGACAAAGGACAACTGACAAAGGACCAATGCCCGAGCTACCTGAGGTTGAGACTATCCGCCAGGGGCTGCTCAAGCGTGCGTTAAGACGTCATCTTGCTGCGCTCGAAGTCCACAATCCCCTGGTTATCGTGGGATCGGCAGATGACTTCGCCGAGACCATCGCGGGAAGGCGCATCGAGTCGGTGCTACGCAAGGGCAAGGCTCTAGCTTTGGAGCTCGTGGGCAAGAACGGCACGGCGCCGAGATATTTGCTGGTCCGTTTGGGCATGACCGGTCAATTCACGGTTGCTCCACAAGGAGCGCCTCTCGAACCGCATACCCACGTGCGAATCCTCTTCGAAGGCGGCGCAGAGGAGATCCGTTATCGCGACGCACGGCGCTTCGGCCGCTTGCGTTGCTGCACTCGCGAGCAGCTTGACCAGGTTTTTGCAAGCTTGGGACCGGACGCCCCAGAGATTACCCTGGAACAGTTCTTCCGGGCCATGCAGGGGCGACGCGGCGCCGTCAAGGCCTGGCTGCTGAATCAGAAAATGCTGGCCGGACTGGGAAACATCTATGCGGACGAGGCGCTGTTCGAGGCCGGAATCCACCCGCTGGCCCAGCCGGGACGTATTGCTGAGGCCGCGGCGCGACGTCTGCATCGGGCAGTGCGAAGCGTTCTCTCGCGCGCCGTGGCCCTGCAGGGCACGACTCTCCGAGATTACATCGACATCGAAGGCCGGCCGGGAAATTTCCAGCCTAGGCTTAAAGTTTATCAGCGCACCGGCGAGCCGTGCCGTCGCTGCGGACACGATATTCGCCGCGTCGTCGTGGGCGGGCGCAGCAGCCACTTCTGTCCGCGCTGCCAGCCGCGTCCGCACCACCCGGCTGCGGCCAGCCGCGCCCGAGCGGTTCCCGAAGACACCCCACCCAGAACGGCCGTACGCCAGAGAAAGGCTGTGCTCCCAACCTCAAAACACAAGTCTCCGCCGGGCCGTTCAAGGTAAACTCCATTCATGCCGCTCGACACCGATAAAAGAGACCGCGTCGATGACCAAGGCACCCGGTTGCTCGGTTGGGTGTTTGGAGTGCTATGCGGCATTCTGCTGGCAGCTCTCATGGCGGTCTCTGCCATTTGGCTCGGTCCGGGCACGGGCCTCAGCCACTG
>DATJKY010000616.1:0-6493 GCA_035490955.1 Terriglobia bacterium
GTGCGGGCTTGCGCAAGCAGTTCAAGCAGCATCTCTTTCTGGCCGCCAATGTCCTGCTCCTGGTTCTCGGCATCTCTTACCTCGTGCGTGCCCGTTATGGCTTTTGAACATAACGAGGATCTCCGTTTCCCCAACTCCCGAAACCGCGATAATTGGAGGAGGAAAAGTGTAAAGTGCGTGAGCAGAAGCTCTTAAGCCGCTAAAAAATAAGAACTTAATTTATAAGACCGACTAAGTTCAAAAAACTTGACATGAACCCACTCAGGGTTTATTATAGGTTTGGACTAATGAGATACAGGACCTTTACTCAACTCGGAAGGAGAAGCCAGAGATGGGCAAAATCATAGGTATTGACCTAGGAACAACGAACTCCGTGGTGGCGGTAATGGAGGGTGGGGAACCAACCGTCATCACCAACCCGGAGGGGGGGCGGACGACCCCCTCGGTGGTGGCTTTCACCAAGTCGGGAGAGCGCTTGGTGGGCCAGACAGCGAAGCGACAAGCGATCACCAACCCGGAGAACACTGTTTACTCGATCAAACGCTTCATGGGGCGCCGTTTCAACGAAGTACAGAGCGAAATGAAGACGGTGCCCTATAAGGTGGTTGCGGGGCCGGGCGGTGAGGCCCGCATTGTGGCTCAGGGAAAGGAATATTCGCCGCCTGAAATCTCAGCCATGATTCTCCAGAAGATGAAGGACGCGGCCGAGCAATACTTAGGCGAAAAGGTTAGCCAGGCGGTGATAACCGTGCCCGCTTACTTCAATGACAGCCAGCGTCAAGCGACCAAGGACGCTGGGAGGATCGCGGGACTCGAAGTCCAGCGCATCGTGAACGAGCCTACGGCGGCGGCACTGGCCTATGGTTTGGACAAGAAGAAAGATGAGACCATCGCAGTCTACGACTTCGGCGGTGGGACCTTCGACATCTCCATTCTGGAGGTGGGAGAGGGCGTGGTGGAGGTTAAATCCACCAATGGGGACACGCACCTAGGTGGCGACGACATCGACAAGCGCCTTATGGACTGGATTGTGGAGGAGTTTCGCAAGGACCAAGGGATTGACCTCTCCAAAGACCGCATGGCGTTGCAGAGGCTCAAAGAATCTGCGGAGAAGGCCAAATGTGAGCTTTCGACTGTGATGGAGACGGAAATTAATCTGCCCTTCATCACCGCCGATGCCAGTGGTCCCAAACATCTGCTGATGAAGCTAACTCGGGCGCGCTACGAGCAGATGTGTGAAGAAATTTTCCAGCGCTCCGTCGGCCCGGTAAGGCAGGCGCTGCAAGATGCAGGCCTCTCGCCCGACAAGATCGATGAGGTGGTGTTGGTGGGCGGCTCGACGCGCATTCCCCGCGTTCAGCAGATTGTCAAGGATCTCTTCCGGGGGAAGGAACCGCACAAGGGAGTGAATCCGGACGAGGTAGTGGCAGTAGGCGCAGCAGTTCAGGCGGGCGTACTGGGTGGCGAGGTGAAGGACTTGCTCTTGCTTGACGTGACGCCCTTGACGCTGGGAGTTGAAACCCTGGGAGGCGTTTCCACGTCGCTGATTGCTCGCAACACGACCATCCCGACGCGGAAGAGCGAGATCTTCTCGACCGCGGCAGAGAACCAGACGTCGGTGGAGATCCACGTGCTGCAGGGTGAACGACCGATAGCCCATGATAACCGGACCTTGGGAAAATTCCACCTGGTGGGCATTCCCCCTGCGCCGCGGGGTGTACCGCAGATCGAGGTGACATTCGACATCGACGCCAACGGCATTTTGAACGTCTCCGCCAAAGATCTGGGCACTGGCAAGGAGCAAAAGATCACCATCACCTCTTCCAGTGGCCTCAGCAAGGATGAGGTGGAGCGCATGACCAAGGAAGCTGAACTCCATTCGGACGAGGATCGCCGTCGCAAGGAGGACGTGGAAGTCAAGAACCGTGCCGACCAACTGATTTACGGAACCGAGAAGATGCTGAAGGAGAATCGCGACAAGGTTTCCGACTCTGACGCGAACGCCATCGAGAAGGCACTTGAGGAAGCTAAGCAAGCAGTTCAGGACGGCGATACGTCCAAGATCACGGCAGCCATCGATCGCCTGACGCAAGCCTCGCACAAGCTGGCGGAAGCGATGTACAAGCAGGCCGGGTCTGCGGCGTCGCAGGCGGGCGCCGCAGGTGCCGGAGGAGGCGACGGCAGCGCGCGAGACGAGGCCAAGAGCGAGGGGGAGGTCATCGACGCCGAAGTGGTCGATGGACCGGACAAGAAGAGCAACTGACGAGGACAGGCAAGAAGTCTACCGTTGACGGTCGAAGGTCAGAAGCAAGGAAGGTGAGGTTAGCTGACTTTTGACTGTCAACTGTCAACTGTGGACCAGCTATGGAACATCATGCGCATTTAGGTGTGGAGTGTCCCCAGTGTCACGGGCGACAGTTCGTAGAAGTTCAGTTCGATCAACCGATCGAGCTTTCACCACTGGCACAGGAGATTCGCGCTCAATTGGAAGCCTGGATGGCTTCGCGTTGCCCGGATCACCTGAGCGTCATGCCGAGGATGAGCAGGAATTAAAGCCAGGCCATCAAAAACCGGCTACGCGACTACGCATGCTTACCTCAGTCGAACGTGGTAAGGGGTTTCCGTTCGTCGCCCGATGACCGGAGTCCGAGGGGGACTTGTATGTCTCGAGGCATAATTCGCTTTACCTCGTTAATATAATGCGGATCGGCGCGAGTCGCAAGAATCGTTGACAGCTCTATGCCCGTTGGGACACAAAAAGACTACTACGCAACCCTGGGTGTAGACCGTAAGGCCAAGCCCGAGCAGATCCGCAAGGCCTACCGGCGTCTGGCGCGGAAATATCACCCTGACTTAAACCCCGGCAGCAAGGCGGCAGAGGAGAAGTTCAAAGAGATCTCCGAAGCCTACGAAGTCCTAGGCGACGAGAAAAAGCGGCAGGTCTATGACCAGTACGGCTTTTACGCGGACAACATCCCGGTGGGTGGTCCTCCGCCCGGGTCCCGTCCCGCCGGGGCACCGGGTGTCGATTTTTCGGGCTTCGACTTCTCAGACTTCCAACCCCAAGACCGCCAGGGCGGAATCGGATCGTCCCTTCGAGATCTGTTCTCCTTTTTTCGGGGCGGGGAACGAGAGCAGGAGGAAGCGGGCCCGGAGCGGGGCGCCGATATTGAGTATCAGTTGCATCTGGGCTTCTGGGATGCCATAAGAGGAACCCAGGTCCATCTGACGCTGGCGCGAAACGAGACCTGCCCAACTTGCAAGGGAACGGGCAAGGCGAGCGGTCCGGCGATGCCCTGCCCAGCTTGCGGAGGCAGCGGTAAAAGCACACGTCAAGCCGGGGCTATGCGCTTTTCCGTGACCTGCCCGCAATGCGGCGGTACCGGCCGGACGCGAAAGCCCTGCACGACATGCGCCGGGGCAGGTGTGGTCCGAAAGCCTGAGGCCTTCGACGTCCGCATCCCGGCAGGCGTGGATACGGGCTCTAGAGTGCGGGTGCCGGGCAAGGGCAACGCAGGGCTGGATGGCGGGCCGCCAGGAGATCTTTATATTGTTACGGAAGTGGAACCCCATCCTTTCTTCGAGCGCAAGGGCGACAACCTCCACACCAAGGTTCCCATCACCGTAACCGAAGCGGCCCTAGGGGCGAAGGTGGAAGTCCCCACCATCGATGGCCCAAGTACGATCCGGATTGCTCCAGGCACTCAGAGCGGCCAGAGGCTGAGGTTACGCGGCAAAGGCACCCCCTCTCTGCGCGGCGATGTGCGAGGCGACCAGTTTGTGGAGGTCCAGGTCGTGGTTCCAAAGGTTGCGGACGAACGTTCCAAAGAGATACTGCGAGAGCTGGCGCGGCTGAATCCCCCGGACCCGCGCCAGGACCTGAAAGACTACTACGGGGGCAAGTGAGGGCAGGTGCCAGGTGTTACCGAACACCTAAAACCTGGCACCTAACACCTAACGCCTATGACTCGAAGGAACAAAACGCCCGGACCGGTCGGATACATGATCAGCGCGGTGGCTGAAAAGTATAACATTCACCCCCAGACCCTCCGCCTTTACGAAAGAGAGGGGTTGCTGGCTCCCTCGCGTAGCGAAGGCAACACCCGCCTTTACACGGACGACGACCTGGCACGGCTCGAGACGATACTGAATCTGACGCGGGATCTGGGCGTCAATCTTGCCGGCGTGGAGATCATTCTCAACATGCGCAAACGCTTGGGAGAGATGCAAAAGGAAATGCAGGAATTCGTTGAGTTCGTACAACAGGAGATACTGAGCCGCCCGGCCGAATCCCAGGAGCGTATTCAGAGGGCGCTCGTGCGCGTCGCTCCACCCCACCTTGTACGAGCCCGCGTCCGTTCGGGCAAATGATCCGCCAATTAGCTTTGAGTTGAAAGAATGGCTGAAGCGAATTGCTCCAAGTGCGATGGCACGGGATGGAAGCCGGTAGAAACTGAAGGCGTGCGCCGGGTGGTCCGCTGTGACTGCACGGCAGCCAGGCGCGTCGAGCACCTGATCCAAGAAGCGCGAATTCCCAGGCGCTACGAACACTGTGCCTTCGAAAACTTCGACATCCGCAAGGACAAGGAAACGGGCCAGGAGAACATCACGTTACGTTGGGCGCGCAATCAGGCTGACAAGTTCGTGGAAGAGTACCCCGTTGATTTTGGCCTACTCTTCGTTGGACCCGCCGGCGTGGGAAAGACTCATTTGGCGGTCGCCGTACTTCGAGAACTGATCCTTCGCAAGGGCGTCGAATGCCTCTTCTATGATTTCCGCGACCTTCTGAAGGAAATCCAGGACAGCTACAATCCCGTGTCCCAGACCTCAGAATTCCGGGTGCTACAGCCCGTGCTGGATGTGGAAGTACTCTTGTTGGACGAACTGGTAGCAGCCAATCCCAGTGACTGGGTGAAGGAAACATTGGCCCACGTTATCAACTCTCGCTACAACCAGAAACGGGTCACTCTGATTACTACCACACTCCCGCTCAGTGATGGCGCGAGCCGGCGGGAAGTACGAGCGCCGTCAGGAGAAGCTGTCCCGAGTCTGGAGCGTTCTCTTAACCAGTTTGGCACTACCCTAAGTTCGCGTCTTTATGAAATGTGTAAGCTGGTGGAGATGCACTCCGACGACTACCGCAAGGCCATCAAGCAGGCCGGGTATCAGCTTCACAGTGAATAGCGGCCCACAGACTCCGCCTTCGGCACGATTTTGGGGCCACAACCAACGCAGATTCCCTCCAGGTTACATCAGGGGCCCATCCGTCCGACAAATCGCCATCAGGGTTAGGTCGTCCTTCAGCGGCGTACCGGAGAGGAAGGTTGTGAGATCGTCCAGGCAGGCATCGACGAGAGCCCGTGGCCGAGGAACATGACGGTCGCCGGCGAGGTTCGACAAACGTTCCTCGCCGTATTCCTCATCGGCCGGGTTTCTCGCCTCCGTGAGGCCGTCAGTATAGAGCAGCAGGGTGTCACCCGGGCGCAACCGGAGTGCTTCAACAGAATACTGGCCTTCACAAAACAACCCGAGTGGCAAACCCGTGGCTTCGAGCCTTGTTACCTGCCCCTCCTGAATAACAAGGGGCCGACAGTGGCCGGCGTTGCACAACTCGATTTCGCCGGACGTTCGGGCTCTTCCGCAGACGAGAGTTGCAAAATAGGGTGACACGGTGCTCTCGCAAAAAACACGACTCGCTCGTTCCACCAATTGGCGCATGGGCAATCCGGTGGCGACGAGGGCGCGGAATATGGCATGGAGATGAGCCATCAGCATGGATGCCGCCACGCCTTTGCCGGAGGCGTCACCCAAGATGAAGAACCAGTCCTTGCCGCCCTCTGGGCTCTTGATGACGTCGCAATAGTCACCACTGACCGGGCCCAGCGTTCTGTAATGATAGGCGACCTGCCAACCGTCTAACGTCAGATCCTCTTGGGGGAGCAACTCCCTCTGGATTTGCGATGCCAGGTCCAAATCGTCCTCCAGCACGCGGCGCTGGTCGGGCGTGAGATGGTCCAGGCAGTAACGGACCAGAGGGTCGGCGAGCAGCCGCGTTTTCTCGACGGAATCGTGGCAGGTTTCACACAGGCCGTAAGTCCCCTCGTCCAGGCGCGAGAGTGCAGAGTCAACCTCGTTCAGCAAGGCTGCAAGGCTTCCGGCCTGCCGTGAAACCGCCATGGCAGAGTGAAGCCGGTCGCGCCGCTCCAGCAGTTGTTCCCGAAAAAAGACATCAGTAAGACCACCCATTCGTTTTCCTCCACTTTGAGGATAGTGACATCATCCCTCTGCCATGTTCTATCCGTTTTCGGCTTCTTTCTTACCCTGCCTCTTTCAGATGGTTCCGGCGAGTGCTGTCGCTGAAGAGCCCCCGTTCGAACACCGCCAATCGCCGATCAGCAATCCCAAGACCCCGCTCCATTGGATGCCGTCGGACCCCCGTCCGACTCTTCTCGCGGGCTGGCGGGCGCAGTGCGACGCGAAGTGTAAACTGGGA
>DATJKY010000617.1:0-5988 GCA_035490955.1 Terriglobia bacterium
GGCTCATGAAGTCCCTCCTTATCTTTTCAATGTGTTCAGTCGGATGCGCGTCCGAGGGGGAAATTAGCAGTTCAGCGACCAGCTGAGAGTTGTAGGCGTGCGGTGAACCTCGCAATCCACTGGGCGAAAAAGGGGTCTTCAAACCGGATCCGCACGCTGCCCAAGCGTTCCTCCTCGCGCAGGACATCGCGCGCAATTAAGGCTTGAAGCGACCGACGCACCGTGGAGGGTCCCGTACCTACCGCCCGAGCGACCTTCATCGACTGCAAGTTGGCCCCGCGTTCCTGAATGACCGCCACCAGAGTCTTTTGCTGGATAGCCGTTAAGCTGTTCCACAGTTGCGTGTAGAAGGGATCGTACTGCCGAACCGCACGGTCCAGGGATTCCTCAACGACCAACCGGCTTAGGGCTCGCTCCTTCGAAGTCTTGCCGGCCCTTAGCTGGTCCCAGCAGGCGTGTGCCAGCACCTGCACGTTATAGGGGACCTCTTCTGCTAAGTCCAGGATGGACTGGATTGCCTCGTCACCCGCTCCTGCCGGCACGCTGAACCCGCTTCGCACAAACTTGTTTCGTAGAAACTCCCTGAAGTCTGAAGCTGGCACCGGGCCGATGGAGCGCAGCGCGCCGAGCCGGTAGAAGGGCCTCGCCGCATCCATGGTCATCGCCGTCAGCAGGCGAGTCTTGGACCCCGCAAAAACATAGCCCGTGCGTTGATGACGCTGGATCGCAGCTCGAATCTGTCCCTCGGCCGCGCGTCCCCCGAGCTCGATGAGTTTTTGAAACTCATCAATGACGAGCCCCACGGGCCGAGTCTTAGGTTGCGCCTTGGCTAGGTTCTCGACTCCGTCCAGGGCCTCCACCAGCAGCTCGATGTGTTTGCCGGCGTCGTCTGCAGTTGCCACCCCCAGCTTCACCGTCCACTCGCGGTCGGTGACGCTGAAGCTTGCTTCGGGCCGCAACTTGGCAAAAAATTTTCGGATATGCTCGCCTGTGCGCTCCACGCTTCCCTGGAGGTTCTGCGCCGCCCGGGAAACGAGGGTGGCGACGAGCAAGTCCAGCGAGGGGTAGATCTCCGCGTCGCAGCGTAGGACGACAGCTCCCTCGCCGGAGAGTCGATCCTCCGCGGCCTTGAGGATGGAGGTCTTGCCGTACCGGCGCGGCCCGATCAGGAAGAGCTTTCCGCCCTCCCGGATGCTCGCGATCACCTGGGTGATCTCATCCTCCCGGTCTACCAGCTCGTCTGCGCCAAGCTCGCGGCCGAACTGGAAGGGATTCTCCATGGCACTAGAATGTATCATACTCTTTAGTCTGATACAATTTAGTCTTCAAGCCGCTCAAGCTTTCGACGAACGCTCGTCTGATGAGGGACCGCAGATGAATTTCCGACCCTGACCCTGACGGACTGCAGGTTCTGAGCTGATGAGAAACAAAACCATTTCTCGGAAGGCGGCCTGCATGCGATGATGGACTGCATCCAACGCACCGCTAGGAGTAAGCATGCAGACGGTGTTTCAGGATCTACGCTATGCCCTGCGGCAAATCGCTAAGAGTCCAGGATTCACGCTAACGGCGGTGATCTCGCTGGCGCTCGGCATTGGCGCGACCACAGCGGTATTCAGCGTAATTTATGCCGCGCTGATGAACCCCTATCCCTACCCCGCCGCGGACCGGATCGTGCGGCTGACGGTGGAAAGCAAGGCGGGGGCGGGGGATTGGGTTAATCTCAACGGTCCGCAGATTCAGCAGTTGCGGCAACTGCCCGTTGTCGAGAGCGTGCTGGCGATGGATTACCACGCCATGATCCTGACCGGGCACGACCTGCCAGAGAACGTGAACGCGCTCGGTCTTATCTCGACTGGTTTCGACGCCCTTGGTGTGCCGCCGGCGTTGGGGCGGGGACTCTTGCCCTCCGACGCCATCGATGGGCAAGATCCGCAAGCCGTGACAGTGCTGTCATACAAGTTTTGGCAGAAACACTTCTTTTCGAATCCCGAGGTTCTGGGAAAGACCCTCCAACTAAACCGGAAGAACTACCTGATAGTTGGCGTGGCGGCGCCGCGGTTCACCTGGTACATGGCGGATGTCTATCTGCCGTTGAAGTTGACGCAGGATCCGGGGCCGATGTGTATCGTCGATATCCGCCTGAGGCCGGGCATCACCCACGAAGCGGCCGACGCTGCGCTCCAGCCGCTGCTGGACGAGTTTGCCAGGGACATGCCGAAGCATTTTCCCGAGCACTTTCGGGTGAAGGTGGAGGGTCTCAACGAGTGGGTGGTCAGGAGCATCAGCGGAACTTTGTATTTGCTGTTTGGCGCCGTGGCGCTGCTGCTGGCGATAGGGTGCGGGAACGTATCGATTCTGCTGCTGGCGCAGGGCACGGGGCGCCAGCACGAGCTGGCGGTGCGGACCGCCGTGGGGGCGAGCCGGCGCCGCCTGGTGTGTCAGCTGCTCACGGAGTCGCTGTTGCTGGCCGCGATCGGCGCCGTGCTGGGCGCCCTGGCATCGTACGGAATGTTGGAGGGCATTCAGGCGGTACTGCCCCGGTACGCCTTCGCGCCCGAGGTCGTCATCCACGTCAATCTTCCGGTGCTCTTCTTCAGCGTCGGGGTGGCGCTCGGAACCGGGGTTATGTTCGGATTGTGGCCCGCGCTCGAACTCTCGCGGACGCAGGCACGCCAGATGATGCAGTTGAACGTGCACCGGGTGGCAGGTAATGTGCGCGGGCGCAGAGCGCACAATGCGCTAATCGCCGTACAGATCGCACTCACTCTACTGCTGTTGGCCGCAGCGGGCTCAGCCATGGCAGGCTTTGTAAACCTGATGCACCAGCCACTGGGCTACGATCCGCACCACGTGATGTCAGTCGGAATCCCGCTCCACGAGAACTCGTACACGACGTGGGCTGCGCGCGCCGCCTATTTTGAGCAACTGCGGGCGAAGGTTGCCGAGACGGCCGGCGTGAACATGACGGCGATTTCGAGCAACGCTACGCCGCCCCGGAATGGATGGAATACACGTTTTGAGATTCTAGGCAAACTCGCAGTGGAGCAGCAGATGGGGTCTATCAATCTGGTAGGCCCCGGGTACTTTCGAACGCTGCACATTCCGCTGCTCGAAGGACGAATATGGAACGAAACGGAGAATCACAACGGCGCTCGTGTTGCTGTCATCAACCGGACGCTGGCGCAGCGCTCCTTCCCGAATGGTGATGCCATCGGACACTCCGTAAAGTTGCCGGACGTCGAGGACCGTCCACCGGAGATTTTGTCGGCGCCAAACATAGCGGACTCGTGGTTGCTGATCGTGGGCATTGTGGAGGATGCCCGGAATGACGGGCTGCGAAATGCCATCAAGCCGGCAGTCTACGTGCCCTACACGCTAAGCATGAGGCAGGGGACCCAGATTCTTGTGAGGTCAGAGGTGCCGCCGCTGACGCTGCTGCACGCTGTGGGGGCGCAGGTGGCCGCAGTGAACCCTGAACAGCAGATCTACAGCAATGTGGAGGATCTGGACTCCTGGATTTCCGATGAGCCGGAGTGGCAGCAGGAGCATTTGGCAGCATGGATCTTTAGCGTATTGGCGTGGTTGGCCTCGGCTCTGGCCGCCGTGGGTCTTTACAGTGTGGTGTCCTACACGGTAGCGCAGCGGACCAACGAGTTTGGGATTCGTATGGCGCTGGGCGCTCAACGCGGGCATGTGCTGCGGATCGTCTTCGCGTCGACTCTCGGAAGTGTGGGCATCGGGATTCTGGCTGGTCTGGTGCTCACCCTGGCCATGAACACGATTCTCGCCAAGTGGGCGCAGGGCAACTCGCACCATCCGATACTTCTCCTGGCGGCAGCGCTTCTGCTGAGCTTCGTATCAGGGATTGCTTGCGCCATACCAGCGCGTCACGCCTGCGAAGTCGACCCAATGACGGCGCTACGCTGCGAGTAAGTGCGGCGAAGATGCCCGCTGGGCCGACCATTGCAACCAGGCAGAAACGACGTTAGTCGACGACGGTGGCGTCCTCAAACGATGACGTTCGGCTTGTGGACGAACTAGTCGCGCCGAGGTTTGCGGTTAAGATAACCAATGCCTGTCAATACTACCTTTGGCATCTTCGCCCTTGCCCTCCTACGGCTTGCTACTCGCGCTGGGGCGAGTGTGAAGGGTCGGGAACGCTTTTGTGTCACAGGAGGTTGAATGGATACGGCGAGGACTGTTCGCTTCGGTCGATTGGGAGGTCCGGAGGTACTTCAAATCGAGGACCTACCGATTGTTGAACCGAAGTCTGGTGAGGTTCGGATCAGGGTGCAGGCAATAGGTCTCAACCGCGCGGAGATAATGTTCCGAACTGGCCAGTACCTGGAACAGCCTGAGTTTCCATCTCGCATCGGTTTGGAGGCGACGGGTATAGTGGAGGCGATCGGTGCCGGAGTGACCAAAGTCAGAATTGGAGACAAGGTCAGCGTTGCCACTGGACAGTCGATCGCGAAGTATGGAACGTACGGCGAGACAGCAATTGTTCCTGCGTCATCGGCCATCTCCTATCCTGACAATCTGACGCCGGAGGAAGCCGCTTCGGTATGGGTACAGTACCTGACGGCTTACTTTGCCTTTGTGGATCTCGCCAAGATTCAGCCGGGGCAGTCTGTACTAATCACCGCAGCTACAGGTGGTGCAGGACTCGGGGCGATTGAGGTCGCACGATTGCTCGGAGGGGTTGCTATTGCAACCACGCGTTCGACGTCCAAGCAGCAGGCGCTACTCGACTCGGGTGCCGACCATGTCATCGTGACAAGCAAAGAGGACCTGGGTTCGCGAGTGAAAGAGATCACCGGCGGCAGAGGTGCCGACCTGATTTTTGATCCGATTGCCGGAGACACCCTGCCGACCCTTGCTGAGGCCGTTGCCTGGGGCGGGCAAATTATCCTTTACGGAGCGCTGGGTGGAACGAATGTGCCCTATCCGCTTTTTGCGGCATTCGCCCGTAACTTCACGCTTCGCAGCTACGTCGTTTATAGTTTCTGCGGTTTGGAAACCCTCGGTCTACGACGAAACGAAGAAGCTTTCGCCAGGGCTGTGCGATTCATCAATGAAAACCTGGCTTCCGGCAAACTGCAGCCACTGATCGCAAAGATTTTCCCCCTGAGTGAGATTCAAGAAGCCCATCGATACATGGAGTCGAACCAGCAGTTAGGGAAAATCGTGATTAAGGTCTAAGAACCAATCACCGGTCTTTGGGGCCCGCTCCCAAAGACCACGTCAGTATGCGGGTCTACCACGACGTACTGGAGTGGTTCAGAGCGAGTGGCAGAGGATATCAACGACTTATGAATAACGTGCTGCGCGTATTCATGCAGTGGTGCAAAGATTCTCCGTCGCAGATGCAGAGGTTTGGAATTTGTGCAGAGGAAGATGGCCTATGCTTAGGAAATGACAAGAACGCGCCGAAAAGTGGGGATGCCATATTACGAGGCGTTAAGGATGCACTGCCTGAGGCCGGCTGATCTTTGAGGGAGGGCGCCTGTGCAAAAGTACGTCGCTGCCCTGACGATTCTGCTGGTGGTTGGCATGGTATGGGTCCGGGTCCTGCTGATGCGAAGCAAAGGGATAAAGGCGGTGCATTTCGGCGCGGTAGACAAGACGGATTTTCTGATGCCGCCGTTCGCCCTTTTTTATTTCTATGTCGTGTTTGCCAATGCGTTTAATTTTCCGGCCGTTAGCAGGCAGAAATTTTTTGACTCCGCAGTGGTCTCGTGGGCGGGAGTGCTTGTGTGCCTGGCGGGGTTGGTACTGCTATTCCTGAGTCTGGTTTCCTTTGGGAAGAGTTTCCGCGTTGGAATCGATCAGGAGCACCCCGACAAACTCATAACTACCGGCGTCTTTGCTTTTAGCCGTAATCCCATTTATGTGGCGTTTGCGCTTGTGTTGCTGGGCCAATTCCTGGTGTTCCCGAATTGGATTCTTTCGGTCTATATGGTTGCCGCCATAGGGGTGATCCAC
>DATJKY010000618.1:0-7552 GCA_035490955.1 Terriglobia bacterium
TGGAGGAGTGGATGCGATGCGCAGGAGACAGGGCGTGCGTTCTTCCCGGGCTTGAGTGGAACGGTGGACATTGCGTCTTGCACGCCCGTATAGAGGCAATGATCGAGGCCAGCTTGGATGCGTGGAGGTTGATGGGACAGAAGGAGGATGACATCGAATGCTTCGAGCCTAGTAGTCTGGAGGCCACCATCGGCAAGTGGCCGACGACGATACGGCTTCTCCGCGTACTCGTGCAGAACTGGGTTGACCATGATGAAACCGAGTTGCATCCCGATTTTCCCTTCCGCATCCGAGACATTGAGTTGGAGTTGACAGAGGAACGGCGCGAGGCACACCGAATTGCCAACCGCCGTTGGGCTTCTAACCGCAGGGCTTTGATGTTGTTGATTCCAGAGGCCCACGAACTGGAAAAGAAGAGGCTGCGTGACCGCTACCGCTCGCTTTCGCCTGAACAGAAGAAAGAGCACAACCGAAAATGTTATGAGAATAGGAAGGCGAAAAGGAGGGCGGTATGACTTTCGGAACTCGTCTAGCGTTGTTGCCCGCTGCCGCGTCTAGGGTCAAAACGAGGTATCGGGGGCGGCAGCTCCCCCAAGGAACCACCGGGACACGCTTCGACTCCTCGGGGAATCTCTTGCTCTCCTATTGGAGGGTCGAGTGGTGGCTTACAACGCGGCCGTATAGTTTAGGGTATGGGTGAACTGACCTCTGCCTTCTTCGTTGTCTTAAGCGGCGGGTGTGCAGGTCGGAACAGGCGGGTGACGGCTAGGGTGATGCTTCCGAAGAGGATGCCCGAAGCCAGCGTGAAACCGACCCAGAGAATGAGCTGGGGAAAGAAGCCGAGCCAGAGCCACTTCGACATCAAGCTGGTGCCAGTGAAGTCGGGAGGCAGAGCGTCGTAGTGCGTGCCCCAGGCGCCGCGGAAGGCAAAGAACATGATGATCACCACTGGAATACGGGCGGCGTAGGCGTAGGCCAGCAGCGTCTTCCAAAGCCTCGGCCAGCCGGGCACTGTGACCAGGCCGGCGAGCGCAGTCATTGCCCAGATATAGATCAGGCGGGCTTGAAAGCTCGGTGGCGAGGGGAGCACAAGCCTCTGCACAGGGAAGCTGCCAACGATGATGGCTCCACCCAGAAGGCCAAAGCCGATTGCTCTTAACGCAGAGCGAGGCCCTTCACGACCCGCCAGCCGGATGGCAAAGTACATTCCGAAGATGGGCGCGAGCCAGGTGATGCCAACTAACGCGCCCAAGCCACCCACTTCAGGATTGAAGAGGGTCTTGGACCAGTGTTCTAGCTCCCCAACGAGGCGCAGCAACGTGACAGCGAGCGAGAGGATGGCCGGCACGAAGATAAGATGTTTGGTTGAGAGGCTGTCTGAATTCGTCCCCGACATAAGACCTCCTGCAGGCACGATTATAGTGGATGACCGACGGTCGAAAAAGGTAACCTCAACAGTGCGCCCGGAGTGTCACCGGCTCTGGAAACTCCTCGGCTTTGCCCAAAGTGCAAGAGGGAAGTGGAGAGAGAGGTCGGGATCCTCGACGCTGGCCTCTATCATTCGGGTTATTCGGCGAGGGCCCCCATCCTATTCCCCACTTCCACCCTGTAGTGCGTAATACGACATGCGTCCGACCGAAGATTCTACCCACGAATCCGAGTGCCGACGACTGCCTGACTACGCTGAGCAAGCGTAGGATTAATTGAAGAGAGCCGATGACGGCGCTGCTCGCACATCTCTCGGAGGGCCGTAGCGAAACCTTTGACCACGCCATGCTCTCTGCGGTTGTGTGAATAGAGAACCAGAGCCTGAGCATTGTGGTACCACAGCTTCTCGGGTTTTGTCCTCCCTTTTTCCGCTTTCCGTGGCGTGCCTGCGTTATCGCATCCGACAGCCATAAGATTATTATTAAAAGGTACTTGACAACAGTATTATCGCTTGGATGATAATGACAGCAGGGGTTGGCCTGACACAGGCCGGGCCGGTGTCGAAAATCAGGGTTCGCTCCGACTGCGCACTCCGGGCGGGAGGGGAGAAAACGGTGTGAGAAGGCATGAATACAACACAGACAGTGCATTTCGGAGCGTTCCGGGTCGAGCTTCGTAGTGGTGAATTGTATAAGCAGGGGCGGAGGATCAAGATGCAGCAGAAGCCGTTTCAGATCCTGGCCCTGCTGTTGGAACGTCCCGGGGAAGTAGTGACACGGGAGGAGTTGCGCCGGCAAGCCTGGACGCCGGACACCTTTGTCGACTTCGACCACAGCCTAAAGACCGCGATCAACAAGATCCGGCAAGCCCTGGGAGACTCAGCCCATAACCCGCGTTACTTGGAGACCCTATCGCGGCGAGGTTACCGCTTTATCGGCGCAGTGGAGAAGTTGACGGCGGCGGCCACCTCGGAGGACCAGATCCGTTTGGTGGTGTTACCCTTCGAGAACCTGAGCAGTGACCGGGAACAAGAGTACTTCAGCGACGGTATGACGGAGGAGATAACCGCCCAACTGGGGAACGCTCAGCCGCAGCACCTGGCGGTAGTCGCCCGCACTACGGCGATGCGCTACAAGCACACCGACAAGCGGCTCGACCAGATCGGGCAGGAATTGAAGGTGGACCACATCGTGGAGGGGAGCGTGCGGCGAGCAGGCGACCGGGTGCGGATCACGGCACAATTGGCCCGAGTTAGCGACCAGAGCCACCTGTGGGCAAACAGCTACGAGCGGCACCTGGGGGACATCCTGACGTTGCAGAGCGAGGTGGCGCAGGCCATCAGCAGCGAGATTCAGTTTAAGCTGACCCCGCAGCACTGGGTGCGGAATCTGAGTTCGCTGCCCGGCAATCAGGAAGCCCATGAAGCCTACTTGCGGGGTCGCTTCTGCTGGAACAAGCGGACGCGGCGAGGGATTCAGAAAAGCATCGATTACTTCCAGCAGGCCATCGCACACGATCCGGACTACGCCCTGGCCTATGCGGGACTGGCTGACGGTTACAGAATTCAGGCAGTTTGGGGGTGGTTAGAACCGAGAGTCGCTCGTGATAAGACGCTGACGGCCGCCCTTAGGGCGCTGGAGATCAATGACAAACTGAGTGAGGCTCACAAGGCTCTGGGGGCGGCGCACCTGCGCTTCGACTGGGCATGGAAGGAGAGTAAAACGGAACTGCGGCGAGCACTGGAGCTGAATCCGAGTGATGCCGATGCCCATCGAGTCTACGCCCTCTATCTGCAGGCCATAGGACGAGTGGAGGAAGCGATTGCGGAGGTGGAACAGGCGCGGACACTGGATCCGCTGTCGTCGCTGATAGAGACGGCGCTAGGAAAGGCGCTGTATTTCGCGCGCCACTACGAAGCCTCCATTACTCAATGTCGCCGGGTGCTCGAACTCGATCCGGATTATGCACCAGCCCACTTCAACCTGGGACGCTCCTTGGTGGAAGCGGGCAAGGTAGAGGAGGCCATCGGGGAGTTCAAGAAGACCAGCAAGCAGGGCGAGGTGCTATATCTGGCGGCGCTGGGGTACGCGTATGCTCGGGCGGGAGAGGAAGATCGGGCGTGCGCGGTACTGAAGAAGCTGGAGCGACTTCGCGCACGTACGTACGTCTCCCCGTGCGAGGTGGCTAAGATCCATGTGGGCCTCGGGCACAAAAGGCAGGCACTGAAATGGCTAGAGAGGGCCTATGCGGGACGGGCCGTGGGATTAATGGTCGTAATGGCAGATCCGGTATTTGACAGCCTGCGCCCGGAACCCCAGTTTCAGGACTTGTGGCAGCGAATGGGCCTTCCCGAGGGGATGGCCTCACGGTTTGACGAGCAGAAAACTCCCCATACTAATGCCTCTATTCCTGAGCAAAATTCATATCGGAGGGCTTCACAGGGACTCACGAGTGCCGCCTTGCGTGATGGCCAAAAGGCAAAGCCCACGTTCAGGACAAGTGCGGCAGCAAAAGCGCTTGCGGCAGCCTCTCGACTGAACACAAAGCCCAACCCTGCCGCTTGACTGACCGCTCGCGAAAGCGGCCACGAAGCCGAAGCGCCCAATGTACAGCCGGCCAGAGCCAGCGCCGAGCACTCCGACAACACGTGAAGAAAAACGCCGGATGCGGTTGCTCCCAAAGCGCGGCGCGTCCCGAACTCCCGGGTTCGCTCCTTGACCGTGATCCAAGTGATGCTGAGCATCCCCAGACCCGACACCACCAGCGCACTACAACCGAACCAGCGAAGAAAAAAATTCAGCCGGGCAGCGACCGCGATCTGGGTATCGAGTAACAATTTGCATACCACCCCAGCCCATCAGGACTCCTGCCAGTCCCCCTGCCAGCGCTACCAAGACCGCCTCGAGCAAAAATTGCTGCACGCTATCACCCCGGGCGGCGCCCACCGAACGACGGACGCCAATCTCCCGGCGCCGCTCGGGGACGGCAATCGACATCAAGCTCATGATCACGATGCCGCCGATCAGCAGCGCCATCATGGAGACTCGCGTCAGGATCCGGCTCAGCGTGCTGCCGGCGCGCCCAGCTTTCCCAGCAGCCCGCTGAGCATCAGCTTAGATTGCAGATTTGAGGTTGGAGATTTGTCGGCTGGTGTTCCAAACAAAACCGGAATGGGTAAGAAAACAAAGGGGTAGCAAAAATGTGATCCCCCATTAAGGAGTTCGCCGGAGAAAATGCCGGCTGGAAGCCCGCGCTAGCTACCGCAACATAAAGCCGCCTCTCGGCGCCTATGCCGTCGCCGTCTCGCATGACGCCGCTCTTCATCGGATTGTCATCGATGTACGGACGATGAGGGGTACGACTCCGGCTCGCCACTTGTCACTGGTCACTGCCCTCCGGACGCGCCTCTCGTGGTACATTCGGTGCATGCAGACCCTGGTCGAGAGTGTGCCCAATTTCAGCGAGGGACGCGACCGCCAGAAGGTGGAAGCGATCATTCAGGCGTTGCTGGCCGGGCCGGACGTCTACCTGCTCGATGAGGAGATGGACGCCGACCACAACCGCTCGGTCATCACCCTGGTTGGAACACGCGAACAGGTTGGCGAGGCGGCGCTGCGCGGCATCGGTAAGGCCGTCGAACTCATTGACCTCAATGTTCATCAAGGCGCTCACCCTCGCCTGGGAGCAACCGACGTTGTACCCTTTGTCCCCATCTCCGGTGTTACCGTCGACGACTGCATTGGCATCGCCGAGTGGGTGGCAGAAGAAGCGTGGCGGCGGTTCCGAGTCCCGACCTACCTCTACGAAGCCGCGGCGCGCAAGCCGGAGCGCAAGAATCTGGAGAACATCCGTCGCGGCCAATTCGAAGGAGTGCGGGAGGAGGTCCACACCAACCCGGAGCGCCGGCCTGACTTCGGAGACGCGGAGCTGCATCCCACCGCCGGCGCCACCGTGGTGGGTGCGCGCAAGTTTCTGATCGCATACAACATCAACCTGAGCACCACAGACATCGGCCTCGCGAAGACGATTGCCAAGAAAATCCGCGCCTCGAGCGGCGGCTTTCCTTGCGTCAAGGCCATGGGCGTTGACTTGGCGGCTCGCAACTTGGCCCAGGTTTCTATGAATCTGACCGACTTCGAGACCACCTCCATGGGTACGGTCTTCGACGCTGTCACCCGGGAAGCTGCGGCTGCGGGCGTCACGGTAGCAGGGAGCGAGATTGTCGGTTTGATTCCTCGCCGGGCTCTGGAAGATGCTGCGGTACACTACTTGAAGGTCGAGGGATATCGGCCGGACCTGATTGTCGAAAATCGGCTGGCCAGTGTGCTGGAACAGAAGTCAGAAGTCAGAAGTCACAAGTCAGAAGCCAGGACGCCGTCGGACAAAAAGCCGCCGCTGCACACTTTGGCGCAGGGATTCGTTGAAGCCGTAGCGGCATCTACTCCAACCCCCGGTGGTGGAAGCGTCTCCGCGCTGGCCGGCGCCCTTGCTGCGGCGCTGGGAGAAATGGTGTGTAACCTTTCCTTGGGCAAGAAATCGCTCGCCGCTCATCATGGGCAACTCCAGGACGCATTACGCCGTCTGAGCGAACTGCGCAACCAACTGAGCGAGCAGGTGGACCGCGACGCTGCTAGTTATGAGGCGGTGCTCGCCGCCATGCGAAAGCCTAAAGCGAGTGAGGATGAGAAGGCGGAGCGGGCTAGAGCCATCGAAGAAGCGAGCAAGTCCGCGGCGCTGGTTCCGCTCGCGACAGCCGAAATGGCTTCTGAGATACGACGTTCGATTCAAGAGCTCGGTGGGGTCACCCTTGCCGGCGCTGCTTCGGACTTGGCCGTTGCCCAGGCCATGGCCCAAGCAGCCCTCACGGGTGCGGTCGAGAACGTCCGCGCCAATCTGCCCTCGATCCACGACGCGCAGTGGGTCGCAGAGATAAAAACGAAGCTCGTCAGTTTAGGAAACTGAATCGCTCCCGGTGGAACCGTCATCGACACAATACGATCAAGCGCCGGCGATGCCTTCTCTTCCCGAGGTTCATCGCTCCATCGACATACCGGCTGGGGTTGGCTTCTGGCGGAAGCTGCTCGCCTTCTCGGGGCCCGGGTTCCTCGTGGCCGTCGGCTACATGGACCCGGGCAATTGGGCCACTGACATTGCCGCCGGCTCACGTTTCGAATACCGCCTCGTTTTCGTACTGGTGATGTCAAACCTGATGGCGATCCTGTTGCAGTCGCTGGCGTCGCGGCTAGGCATCGTGACTCAACGCGACTTGGCCCAGGCTTGCCGGGAGTACTATTCCCGCCGCGCAAGCTTTGCCCTCTGGGTCATCTGCGAAATCGCCATCGCCGCTTGCGACCTGGCTGAAGTCATCGGGTCAGCGATTGCGCTTAACCTGCTGTTCCACATCCCGCTGCTGTGGGGGGTTTGTCTCACGTCGCTGGACGTTCTCGCCATTCTCTACTTGCAGCATCGCGGCTTCCGCTACCTGGAGATCGTTGTGGTCGCCCTCATCGGCACGATCGGCGCCTGCTACTTGCTGGAAATCCTCATGGTCAAGCCGGATTTCCTGGGTATCGCCCATGGTTTCGTGCCCACGCCGGAGATCTTTCTGAACTCTGACATGCTTTACATCTCGATCGGCATCCTGGGCGCGACAGTCATGCCTCATAACCTTTACCTCCATTCCTCGCTCGTGCAGACACGCGTTATCGAACGGTCCGCGCAGGGAGTGCGGACAGCTCTCCGTTACAACTTCCTTGACTCCTTCTTGGCACTCAACTTTGCCTTCCTGATCAATGCGGCGATTCTGGTGATGGCAGCCGGCAGCTTTTACCGGCACGGCCTGACCCACATTGCCGAGATTCAGGACGCCTATCACACCCTCAGCCCGCTACTTGGCCTTCCTGTTGCCAGCGGCCTGTTTGCTATCGCACTCCTCTGCTCCGGACAGAACTCGACGCTCACCGGCACGCTCGCCGGCCAAGTAGTAATGGAAGGTTTCCTAAACATCCGGCTCGCCCCTTGGCTGCGCCGCTTGGTCACGCGCCTGCTCGCCATCGTGCCCGCCATCATTGCTGTTGCCTTCTATGGCGCGCACGGGACAGCGAAGCTCATCGTCTTCAGCCAG
>DATJKY010000619.1:0-12595 GCA_035490955.1 Terriglobia bacterium
TCGTCAACTCGTCGCGACTACTCGCTCTGAACGTTCGCGACGAGAACCCTGTCACTGGCAAGCCTAATAACCCGCGGTTCCGCCGGCCTTCCACCCGGCGGTCTTCGTGATGGCGCAGCACCGACCAAATGCGTATGTCGCTCGTGTGCGGAAAGACATTCCGGCTTTGGTGGTTGATTTCTGCCGCCTCGCTTTTGCGATCGCGGACACTCCAAATATAGGCTAGCGTAGCCTATTAAACTTGTCAAACGAAATGTGATGCCGGTGCGATAGAACCCTTGAAGTTCGGCCACGGCTTCGCGGATTACCTGCTCTACGTGGACGGCCGGGCGGCCGCGGTGGTTGAGGCCAAGAAGGAAGGCGAAACCCTAACAACCTACGAGATTCAAACCGCCAAATACAGCGAAGGCCTTCCGGAGGGACTGAACGCCCACCGCAGGCCGCTGCCTTGCTGCTATCAGAGCACAGGCGTAGAGACCCGATTTACAAACCTGCTTGATCCTGATCCCGCAGCCGCCAGGTGTTCGCGTTCCATCGCGCCGAGACGTTTGCCAAGTGGCTGGAAGACGAACAGAGAGCCGCCGGCTCAATCCTGCGGGCGCGGCTTCGAGCCATCCCGCCGCTCATCGAGGAGGGCTTGCGAGCCATCCAGATTCGGGCCATGCGGAGGTTGGAAGAATCTCTCGCCGCCGGCCGTCCTCGGGCCCTCATCCAGATGGCTAGCGGCTCCGGCAAGACATTTACTGCCTGCAACTTCTCTTACCGCCTCATCAAGCATGCTAGCGCACAGCGCATCTTATTTCTTGTTGACCGCAACAAGGATTTGCAGCCGTTGCTCGACGAATTGAACGAGGCTCTGGCAGCGTAGCCCAGTTTTGAATGACGATGCGTAACTTCAAATCACCTCCCTTGCCTCGTTGCGGAGCGGGTGACGCGAGCAAGCACCTATCAGATGCCTACCTCGCCCCCTTCCTTGGGGAGGGTTGGCGCGGCCACAGGCTTACGTAGGAGACGGTGTCGCGCCCACAATCTTGGTGATTTCTTCCCTCGCGCCCTTGGGAGAGAGGGTGTCCCGCCTTGGCGGGACGGGTGAGGGGGTACGGGCAACTATGCGGCGAGACATCGCCAATGCTCGGGATCTCCGCCGGACCGCGACGCAGGCGGAGCATATCGCCTGGCGGCTGCTGCGCTCTCTGCGGCACAGGGGCTGAAGTTTCGCCGCCAGCACCCGATTGGATCCTGGATTGCGGACTTTTGCTGCCCGCAGCGCGGCTTCGTGGTGGAGCTGGACGGAAGTGTTCACGCGCAACCGAGCCAAGCGCGAAGAGATGCTGCGCGTGACCGCGCCTTGACGCGGGCCGGCTACACCGTTCTGCGGCTGCCAAATGGGTTCGTATTCGAAGATCCAGACGCATTTGTGAGAAAGGTCGTGGAGAGGGCTGGGGCTCTTCCGAATTTCTTCACCGGCGTCTAACCCCCTCACCCCCGGCCCCTCTCCCCCAAGGGGGCGAGGGAAGGAGAAGTTGCCGAAGTGACGGCTGTCCCCGCAAAATGGGCGAGGGGTGAAGGAATTCGAGTTGTGAACGAGGGCGCACAAAACGGATTGCCGCTGGGCTGGGCCTACACGACGATCAGCGACATTACTGAGTCTGCTGTTGAGCAGGGCCCACCAGAAGGGCGTGAATTCCTCTACGTCGACATAAGCAGCGTCGACAACGCCACTAAGACAATCGCGTCTCCGAAGGCCCTTGCCTCCAGCGAGGCACCCAGTAGGGCGCGCCAGCGTCTGAAGCCGGGAGATATCCTTGTATCAATGACGCGGCCCAACCTGAACGCTGTGGCGATGCTGCCACCCGAATTGGAGGCAGCTATCGGCTCAACAGGTTTCCACGTCGCGCGGGCCCTTGGCGTGGAGGCGCGATGGCTCTACTACTTTGTCCAAACGCGGAGATTTGTCGACGCGATGTCACGGCTCGTACTAGGAGTCTTGTACCCGGCCGTCCGGCCGAAGGATATCCGCACTCATGCCGTGCCTTTGGCTCCGCTCCCCGAGCAGCACCGCATCGTGGCGGAGATTGAGAAGCAATTCACCCGGCTGCGCCCCGAGAGGGCAGGAAAAGAAGCAGCGGAGAAGCAGGTTACAAAGCGGACGAGAAAGCGCCGCAGTGCCGTGCTGGGCACGTAAGAAGCCTATTCGGATAAAGTCGGAAGGGGGTTTGTCGCACCGCCCTCTTGATAATACTCACCAGAAAAAGTGGTTCCAGTATGAAACAGTATGAAGCCGCGACCTTGACTTGCAGACAGTTCTTATCTACATTCGGATTCGGAAATGGGCCAAACCGTTAAAGAGCAGATCATCGAGCAGGTGGATCGACTCGATGACGCACGGCAGCGGCAGGTACTGGACTTCGCCAGGCGGCTTGCCGCTCTCCCTGCCGTGCGGAGCCAAGATCTCCTCCACCTAGCCGGGTCCATCGGTCGGAGCGATCTTTACGCCATGTCGAAGGCGATCGAGGAGGGCTGCGAAAGGGTCGATTAGCGTGGCTGGTAGTGCCGTTCCTCGGTACCAAAGTTTCAGCTTATGAGGACGCAATAACAATGAAAACGGTCAAGTTTACGTACTGGCAAGATGGCGCCTACTACCTGGGTTATCTGAACGACTACCCGGACTATCACACTCAGGGCGTGTCGAAAGAAGAATTGGTCAGCAATCTGAAGGAGTTACTGTCCGATGTCGAGTCGGGTGAGGTGCCGTATGTTCGGAAAGTGGAAGAGCTGGTTGTGGCCGAATGAAAAGGCGGGACCTCATCAGAAAGCTGGAGGAGATGGGCTGTGTTCTGATCCGCCACGGAGGAAGCCACGACTGGTATACCAACCCCACAACCAAGAAGTCGCAGCCTGTGCCACGGCACAATGAGATACACGAAGAGCTGGCCAAGTCCATCATCAGAAAGCTTGATAAGACTGACTAGCTCATCCGATCGGTGATCACCACCCACCGTGAAAATGTAGGGCCGCCCCTTGGGTCGGCCTGAGGCCGGAGCAAGCCCCGGCCCTACATTTGCGGTTGTGAGACCCATTCTCGAAATAATGTCGAAGAACCGCAGGGCTTGAAAACCGAGCCCTGCGCTACAATTTCTCGTCGCGAATACATCCTCCACCATCGTTCAGAAGCTGTGGAACTAGTGCAACATCCTGCGCGATGACGGTCTTTTTTACGGAGGCTACATCGAGCAGCTCACCTACCTGCTTTTCCTCAAGATGGCGCACGAGCGCACGCAGCCTCCGTTGAATCAGCCTTCGATTATCCCGAAAGAGTACGATTGGCCGAGCCTCTTTGAATACGAGGGGATTCCCCTCGAACGTCTTTACCGAGACGTTCTGCAGCAATGACAGGGGTCGGATGCAATACCGACTTCGATCTATCAGTTCCCCGAGGTAGCGCCCGCAATGCTAAAATTTGGACGACTGCAACATGAACGCACGGATTGCACAGGCGGTAGAGATGCTGAAGGCTGGAGGCGCGAGGGGGATTGAGAGCGCCTTGGAGTCGCTCACCACGAGCGCCTTTGCTTTTGCTCGCAAGGTATGTGGCAACGCGCAGGACGCCGAGGACATCGCCCAGGAAACCATGATGCAACTGACGCGTTCAGCCCATCGCTTTCCGGATGCCAAAGGACTGGGCGTCTGGCTCTACAAGGTAGCCAAGACCCGTTGTCTTATGAGCCGGAGGCGAAGCAAGTTCGCTCCTGCGCACACGCTCTCCCTGGACGAGCTTATGCCCACTCCCGGAGAGATTGCCGGCGGCTCGCAGGATGCATGGCCGCAGAACCCCGAAGAGTTTATTCTGCGGCGGGAACTGCGTAATCAGCTCGAACGCGCGGTTCTGAATCTGCCTGAAGCCTACCGGCTCGTCCTGGTCCTGCGCGACATGGAGGAATTATCGACTGAGGAGGTGGCCGAGATCCTGGGCGTCTCCCAGCCTACCGTCAAAATGCGGCTGCACCGCGCGCGCGTTTTTGTCCGTAACGCACTGGACCGGTATCTGAAATCGGTCGGCTCCGAGGTGAACGGTGAAGATCGACCCGCGGTGTAAGAAGATCTTCGCAGCGCTCTCGAACTACGTGGATGGAGAGCTCAAGCTCAAGGACTGTCGTGAACTGGAAAAGCACCTGCGCGGCTGCCAGCCTTGCCTTCGCTACCTCCACACACTGAAACTTACAACCGAAGCCTGCCGGAAATACGGGAGGCTCAGCACGCCC
Organism: Terriglobia bacterium; assembly: GCA_035490955.1. GTDB lineage: Bacteria > Acidobacteriota > Terriglobia > UBA7540 > UBA7540 > DATJKY01. The sequence goes on from DATJKY010000619.1 coordinate 4,263, forward strand.
AGTCTCGCTCCTGCGGCACAATCTGCATTACTCGCCCGACTGGTCAAGGAGCTTGGAGCGCGAGCGGCTGTAAAACGCAGCTCCTCGAGAGCCGTCGTCCCAAAGCGCTAGCCTTGCTTCAGTCCGAACGTAATTGCACGGTATTGCAAAACGGAAGGCGGCAGGGGCTAAAGCCCGCTCACTTAAGGCATTGACGCGGCACGGCTAAAGAGGTTGCGGAAACAGTGTTGTGGCGCGCTCCAGAAAGGGCGGGGCTTCAGCCGCCCTTCCGAGGCCTTCAATAGCGTTTTTTCCGCAGCCTCTAAAGCCGCCGCCCTGATACAAAGCGATGGCACGAGGTGAGGGCCAACTCCAAAGACGTACCGACCTGGACAAGGACCCCCATTTAACTGGAAGGGACAAAGCGCGGGGTCACCGACGTCCCGGGCCGAAGTTGGTCCGTACCTCGCACTGCCACCTCGTCGCCCTCTTTCAAGTCGCCGAAGACTTCGATCAGGTTGCCGGACTTGGCTCCGGTCTTGACCTCCACCCATTCGACCCGATTATTGCTAACGCGAATCACGAATGCCCGCTCCAAGTCGTTGGCCACGGCAGAGGCGGGAACAAACAAAGTCGAGTAAGCGCGCCGCACCGGCCAGGACACTTCGCAGAAGGTGCCGGGATCGAGTTCAGCATGAGGGTCTCGAACGTCCAATTCGACAGGCATGGTACGCGTCTTGATGTCCACGGCACGCGAAATCCTGGCAATCGGAGCGTGGAAGACTCTTCCCGGATAGGAGGGCACGGTGAAACTCACTTCCGTTCCTTCCGGGATGCCGGCCACGTTGTACTCCGGAACAGGAACCACCATCCGGTGCCGGGTGAGCGTTTGAATCTGGACGATGGGGGTCATGGCACCTGAACCGCCCGCGGGTCCGACCAGCGCACCGGGATGTACATATCGGGTGGTCACTTGGCCATCGAAAGGAGCAGTGATGTTCAGGTATGATTCAAGTTGCGTGACCGATCGAAGGCTTTCGTGCGCTGCTTGCGCGGTCTTTTCGAGCGCGGCCACATTTGCCTGGTCTGCTTGGGCAGTTCTTTGGGCGATTTCAAGGTCGTTGGCAGCCACAACACCAGGCACCTTGGCGGCCGCGCTCATGTGCTGATAGGTGGCCTGGTCGGCGGCGAGCTTGGCCTGGCCTGCCGCGAGCTGCGATTCAGCGCTTTGGAAAGCGGCATTTGCTTGAGCTCGCTGAGCTACTAATTCCGGAGCCTCAAGTTCAGCAATGAGCTCACCTTCCTTTACCTTTGAGCCCCGATCAACCCTGATCGACCTCACGAAACCAGTCTCCTTAGCGTAGAGGTCGACACTTTCGTAAGGCACCAGCTCAGCAGGCAGACGCTCGGTGGTGCTGAGTTTCTGGGACTTCACTGTAGCTACTTCCAACTGGGGCACGGTTTGGGTTGCTGCGGAGGTTGTACTGCTCGTGTCCTGGCGACAGGATGTGGAACCCAGGCAAATCGCAAGAAGCACCGAAAGGGTGGTAGAACAAAGAAGTCTCATAACGTCTCCTTGAGAGATAAATCGGATTCACTCAGTTGCCGCTACACCGAACCTCGCCAGGGCTGAAGCGTCCCCGCATACACTAAGTGCCGCACATGCGCACTGATCTACGTCGTCATACTTGGCTCGCATATCGGCTTTCCGGGTCGTCAGGATCGAGCGAGGAAGACGCGGTCTCGGCTCTCTGCTGGACCATAGAGAACACAAAGGGCAGCGCCGTTAGATTGGCGCACGTAGCTGCGAGTAGCCCGCCGATTACCGCTCTGCCCAGAGGGGCCGTCACTTCAGCCGCAAGCGCCATGGGAATCATACCGGCGATCATGGCGGTACTGGTCATCAGGATGGGGCGCATGCGTTCCTTAACTCCCTGTATCCCCGATTCGATGGAAGAGCCACCGCTCCGTCGGTGCTGCTCGGCAAAGGTCACGAGGAGGATGGCGTTGGCGGTCCCGACTCCAACAGCCATAATGGCGCCCATGTAGGACTCAATATTCAACGTGGTTCGGGTGATCAAAAGGACCAGGATCACACCACAGATTGTCGCGGGTGCAGTCGTTAGGACAACAAATGCAAGGCGCAAGGACTCGTAGTTCGCAGCGAGCAGCAGAAAGATGACGAGTACGGCGAGCCCCAAGCCGATGCTGAGATTGGTTATCGTATCGTGCATGGGCGAAATCTGGCCTCGCACCTGAACGGTCGTGCCGCGTGGTGGAATACCTACGCGTCGAATGGCTGCGTCGATGCTTTTCGAGACCCTTCCCAAGTCTTGCCCGGCAATGTTCGCGGAAAGGGTCAACATCCGAAAGCCATTGCGGCGATCATATTCGCCCATGACGGTCCCATCATCGACTTTGGCAAGATCGCCGATCAGCGGGTGCTGAAACTGTCCGAGCATCACCGGGATATTTTGAACATCTTCGAGCGAGGTAATTCTCGGCTGTGGGTACTGTACCTGCAGTTGGTAGGCGATGCCGGTATTCGGATCAGCCCAATAGTTGGGCGTTGTGAAACGGCTTGAAAAGGTCGCCTCTGAGAGGGATCGTGCCACTTGGCCCGCCGTCACACCCAGCTGGCCCGCCAGCTCGCGGTTCACCTTGACATCCACACTCGGATAATCGAGTGGCAACTCGTATTTCAGGTCGCGCAGGTCCACGATTTTGGCCACTTCATTCCGCAACCGATCGGTGTAGGCGCGGCTGGCGGACAAGTTCGGCCCAGCCACTGCTACCTCGACGGGGGTAGGCGCCCCGAAGTTCATGATCTGATTGACAAGATCTCCCGGCTCGAAGGAAAAAGTCGATCCTGGAAATTCTGACGGCAGGATCTGTCGAAGCCTCTCCTCGAACGCGCTGATGTTGATGTGGGCGTCAGGTCGGAGAGCAACGCTAATGACCGCTTCGTGGGGCCCACTCGTCCATAGGAAGACCGTGTTGATCGGGTAGCTTGCCCCCTGCGTGCCCACGTAGCCAAGAGTGATCAGGATATTTTGCGACCCGCCAGCTTTGCGGATTTCGCCGAGGACTCCCGTCACCAGGCGCTCGGTATCCTCTGCTCGCGTTCCGGTGGGAGCATCAAAACGCAGGCGGAACTGGGTCGCGCCAAGGTTAGGGAAAAGTTCCTGGCCGAGACGCGGTCCGAGGAGGAGGATGATGACGAGCACAATGGCGACGTAAGCTGCAACCACCAGCCCGGGGACCTTCCCCACACGCCCGAGGAACGCTCCCCAGCGGTCGCGAACCGTGTCGAAGTCCCATCGTCCGGCGATCAGAGCTTTACGGCCCCGCTCAATATGTCGGTGCACCCACAGGAATAACACGGGCAACAAGGAGCTCGAGAGTAGGAACGAGGCGATCATCGAGAATGCGACTGCGAGCGAAAGCGGAACGAAGAGGTTTTGCGCTACACCGGACATTAGGAAAGAGGGCACAAATACTGCCACGACCGAAAGCATCGACAGAAAGCGGGCCAAAACGGTCCTCTGCGTGGCGCGGAGAACGCCGCGGGCAGGTTCGAGACCGGGCTCTCGCTGCAGCGTGCTGTCGATATTCTCGATTTCGACTACACCCTCGTCAACGAGGATGCCGACGGCTAGCGCTAACCCTCCCAGGGTCATGACGTTGATGGTTTGGCCGGTGAGCCATAAAGCCACAACCGAGGTCAGAAGCGCAAACGGAATCGTGGTCAAGACGATGAATGAACTCTTCCAGTCGCCAAGGAATAACAGAACCACGAGGCCTGTCAGCAGGGCTCCAAGCAGTCCTTCCCGGACGACGGCGCTGAGCGCGTTCGTGACGTACGGAGACTGGTCCAGCTCATAGGTGACCTTGATATCGTCCGGAACCAGAGACTGGAAGTACGGCAAGCTCTTCTTAACTTCATTGACCACCGTCACCGTCGAGGCATCGGGACGCTTGGTCACAGGGATGTAAACAGCCCGGCGGCCGTTCACCAGCGCGTACCCTGTGGGAATGTCACTCTTATCTTGGATTATTCCAATGTCGTGAAGATAGACGGTAGGGCCGGCACCGGTCCTTATCGGCAAGTCAGCCAGAGTCTGGATATTGGGGGTAACGGAATCGCTCTGGGCGATGCGAAGCAGGCTGCCGGTGCGCACATTTCCGGCGGGCTGAAGAATATTGCCGTTATTGATGGCCTGCACGACTTCATCGGGAGACATGTTGTAGGCTCGCAGGCGATCGGGATTCACCGTAACGACGATGGTGCGTTGATTGCCGCCGAACGGCGGTGGCGACGTAACACCGGGCAACGTGGCGAACGCCGGCCGCACCCGGTTGAGGGCCAGGTCTTGGATTTGGTCCACGGTGCGGGTTTCGCTGGAAAACACGATATACCCCACCGGCACAGTACCCGCGTCGAAGCGAATCACAAACGGAGAAACTGTTCCAGGCGGCATGAAGGCGCGGGCGCGATTCACGTAGGCTATCGTCTGCGCCAAGGCCTGGCTCATGTCCGTACCCGGGTAAAAGGTCAATTTCAACAGGCCATTGCCTTGTATGGACTTGTCCTCCACGCTCTGAATCCCATTGATGTAAAGAAAATGGTACTCATAGTAGTAGACGAGGTAGCCTTCCATCTGCACCGGGCTCATGCCACCGTAGGGCTGTGCGACGTAGATCACGGGAAAATTCAGATTGGGAAAGATATCGATGCGCATTCGCGTGACGGCCAGAATGGAACAAAGCGCGATGCCGATCACCACGACTAAGGTGGCGATTGGCCGTCGCAATGCCGCTCGAATCAGCCACATGGGCTTTCTCCTTCCGCCTGACTAGTTTCCCCAGACTTTCCCCTTAAGGATTCGGCCCGCGCAAAACGTTCAGGAACGGCTGCAGGTCACCCTGCGCGTAAGCCACATTGAAGAGGCTGTGCCACACATTCAGCCGGGCAACCGCATCGTCCATTTCCGCCTGAGCCAGGAGGCCCTCAGCGTCGGCCACTTCCACAAGAGTTGCCAGGCTCGCCGCGTAGCGTGCCCGCGATTGAGTCTCCGATGCACGTGCCGCTTCGAGCTCAATGGGAGTTTGTTGCGCCACGAGCTGTGCGCTCTTGAGTTGAGCCAGAGCTGTTTGGACCCGGCCGGTCAGGTCCTGTATTGTCTTGTCATAAAGGGCCTGTTGCGATCGCTCATTGGCTTTGGCAATTTGCTTCTCGGCGCTAAGCGCCTTGAAATCGAAGACGTTTGGGAAGGTGATGGTTATCCCTGCCACCCAATTCCCCCTCCCCGGCGCCAGGCCATTCCAATTGCCGATGATGGATCCATTATTTGGAACCTCGCTGCCTCGTCCGAAGGCTTCTGCCTCAAGAAAAATCCGCGGATAGTCAGTCCGGTTCAGAACCTTTTCCTGCGCCTGCACTTGCCGCACCGCAGCCATTTGGTCCCGAGCCAGCGGGTTGTCGGCAGGCGCCAAACGGGGCAACGACTCGACCGGCGGCAGATGAAGCAGCTTTCCGGCATCTAATCGCACGTCATTGCCCGCCATCCCCATGAGCGCTGCGAGCGTGGCTAGGGCCGCCTGTTCCCCAGCTTGCGCCCGAAATAACTGAGTTTTGGCGAGGGCGAGCTGAGCGTCGGCGCGAGAGGCGTCGGCACCAGGCCTCAAAGCGTTGTCGACGAGGGCGTGAACCGATTGATGGAACACTTGCCAGCGGTCCACATTCGCCTGCGCTGCTACTACCGCCTGATGGCTAGCCAGCGCTGTTAGGAAGTAGTTGCCTACTGCTGTCGCCACCTCGAGCCGAGTCACTGCCACGTCCGCAGTCGACTTGTCTGCGGCGGATCTCGCCCCTCCCACCGCAGCCGAACGCAGGCCGAAGTCGAACGGCTCCCAGGAAAAGAGCATGGCGGCTTGGCTGCCCCAATAGCTTTGTCCACTAGACCCGCCGATGGGTCCTTCCACCGTCGGCGTAATAGCGGTGGGCAGCCAGATGCCCGGCACTTGGTTCTGCGTCGCGCGGCTGTCCTCATAAACCCCCTTTAGGAGGGGAAGATACTGGGTTCGTGCCACTGTTATGCGCGCATGCGCCGCCGACACTTGTTCGAGCGATGCGCGCACGGCAGGATAGTGCTGAAGGGCGTAATCCAGCGCCTCCTCGAGCGTCACCAGCTTCGGCTGAGAATTGGTCGTCGGCGCGGTCGAGGCGCGTGGCAGGAGAACAACGCTAAACAAAATGGCGGGATAAGTTCGATAGTGCTTCCGAGGATTTCTCGTCACGAATCTCATTCCTCCGTATTAACGGAGCACATCCACACACGGACCGGAATCCGTTGGATGGAAGCGCATCCTTCTCCTCGTGTTCGGCTCACACGTGATCGAAAAGGGTCATCGAACCGAAGTCTCGCCCTCGTTATCCCCTGGCCTCCCGAACAACCTCACGGTGCATTTCCTCCACCTGCTCTCTGACTAAACCCAGAACAGTTCGGCCCGCTCTCGTGAGCGTGTAGTTCTTGCGCGCTCGCGGGCCGGAATCCTTGCTACGCTTGCGTTGAAGCCACCCGTGCCGTTCCATTCTCTGCAGAAGGGGATAAAGAGTCCCCGGGCTGATATCGTAGCCATGACGACGCAGTTCACTCATCATCCATTGCCCGTAGACGGGACCCTCGCCAGCGTGATGCAGAATGTGGACCTTCCAGAAGGCAAGGAGGATCTCCCGAGTGACAGCATTAATCTCTTCGTCCATATAACGCCTATCGTAGTCGGTAACCGTAGTAACGTCAACCATTGGAGCCCAGGACGAGACGGGATGGTAGGGTTGTGCTGAGGTGAGTTGGGGGAACTGCGGCTGCGGTTTAGCCTAGCGTCCTGCGAAGGTGTGAAAAAATCGCTGGTTGCCGGATCTTGCGGTGCGCCGCTTGTTGTGCGAAAAGCCTCCGGCTTTCCGGCAAGCGGCTGAACCCTAAGAGTTTAGTCTTGAACCTGAGGTCCGGAAGGGCTGAGGCCTTCCGCCCAGCAGAGGGCAGAGCCGCGATTTTTCCACACCTTCTGTGCCCTTGGGGCGACGTCCACCGATCTCCGCGGGTACGGGCCGTCGCGGCCGGTACCCGGGAGGCTGCTGGAGACCATAGGTTGGGATAGGTCAGGGCAGAACGTAGCGAACGTCTGCGTACACCATGCTGAGGTGGGCGTTCTTGGGCTGGTTCACAGCCACGAACCAAGGAGCGCGCGTCACGTACGAGTACTGGGTGATGATTTGTAGCGCTCCCCAGTGCGGGTTCCTCCACAAAGTCTGAATATACCCGATGGTCGGCTCCTGGACCGATTTGTTGGCAGCATTTGAAGAGCCGGCGAACCCAGCGGGGAACCCAAAACCTACGTAGAAGGGCTTGCTGGACGGCGTGCTGTTGCAGGCGGGAAGAACGGCTGGGGGCACGACCGGCTGGACGAAGCACTGGATGCCGTAGTTCCTGTTGAAGTATGCTCCACCGTAGTAGCCGTATAGCATGAACTTCGAGTTCGGCTGCCACTCAATGCCACCCAGCCCCGAGTAAGCGTGAACCAGACCCGGTGAACCGTCCGGCTTCACAATGAGGCTAGGGCCAAGTCCGAAGATGTACCGGCCAGTGCCATCGCCGAACGTATCGTTCAGAATCAGGTGGAAGTTTTTAAACAATTCAAGGTTGAAGTTGAGGGAGCCGCCGCCGCCGGTGGCAGTCTGGGTGAAGGCCGGCGTTACAGAGGTGGCGGGAGTAAACAATTTGAATTGGCTCATGACTCCGGCGGCCTCGACGTGCATGTGCTTGCCGTTGACCACGGGATCATACGCGATTTTGGCGATCACATCCGGGAACAAGTTGGGCGTGCCCGTTCCTCCCGAGGTGGCCGGCAGCGCATTAGCACCGTTATCGACTTGGTTGGTATAAACCGAAGTTGCGACACTACCCGCAACAGCCGGACCTGCAGGGGACAGCGGCAAGGTCACCGCGTTGCCGATGTACTGCTGCGGGTTCTCGAGGGCCACTCCCATCGCCCACTCCTTGCTGGCATGATAAATGAATCGGAACTCCAGCGCGCGCGTCCAGGGGAGCCCTACCTGGTAGTTCGTATCCATGTTCAGCGTATAGAAGAGATCCCCAGGCATGGGAGAAAGAGCCTGGCGGTTAGGTACGAGGAAACTCCAGGTCTGGCCAGCCAGAAACTCGAATTTACCGGTGGTCACCTGTGCCCAGTAGAGTCGCAGGCGCAAGCTGTCGCTGTTACTGGTTTGGAAGGCGTTGCTGGGCTGGAAACCGAGGAAGTCGGATTCGACATAGGCTTTCACGTTGGCCGAG
>DATJKY010000620.1:0-5399 GCA_035490955.1 Terriglobia bacterium
GAGTGAGAGGTGAGTAGCGCGAACCGCCGGGATCTCCACCGTAGTAGGGCCAAGCCGCAACCTGCCCCGCGTCCGAAGCCGCTGATTTCTTCGAAAGCGATGAAGATTGCCCGAAACTGGCGGTCCAGAGCGCAGTCGCAATGGCCGGCCATGCTACGGCCACGAAACGGAAGTTTCGGGCGCACAGCATAGACGATGGTTCTCGCATGTTTTGTTCCAGTCTACCAAGGCGGGACTATCAAAACCGCAACGAAAGGCAGCTCACGCCGCCGTCCATCCTTTGAAATTCGGACACATCGAGAGGGAGTACCTTGTAGCCAAGCTGGCCGAGGGACGCCTCCTGGCCGGGATTTCCGGCCGGGAGCAACACATAATCGTTGACCCGCACGCAATTGGCGGCATAGCTCTCTCCAGGTTTCACGGTTATGAGGTTGTACTGGTGGAACCGGTCGTCTCCGGCTAGCGCTTCGATCACTACCAGGTTGTTGTCACCGATGTAGGCCATCCCGCTCTTCAAGTGCAAAAGGCTTTTTATGCCGCGAATGTCTACGAAGGTTGAGGTGCACCCTTCGCGCACGAGGAACTCCTCCAGTTGTCGGCCGCCTTCTTCGTTCGTGCGCTGCGAAATGCCGATGAAGAAATGGCTTTCGGCTTGGCAGACATCGCCACCCTCCAGCGTGCCTGGCGCATTGATCTGGTAGACGGTGGGGAAAAACTGCTCCAGCGGCCCTCGGATGGTAGCTACTTCTCCTTGGCGGCTTCTTGCTCCAGGGCGCGTGAGGATGGCGCTGCCGCTTGTCAGCACGGCCGTGTCCTCTACGAAGGTGGAATCGGGATACCGCAAGTCTCGGTCGAGGTGAGTGACCCGCAGCCCACAGCGCTCCAGCGCTTCACAGTATCGGCAGTGCTGCTGCAGCGCCCTTTCGTAGTTGGGAGCCCCGAGGGAGGCTGACGTCAGTCCGTTGACGAAGTTTTCGCCAGGTGTGCGGACAATCGCGTTTGTGAACATTGCACTCCTCTCCAGGACCAAGCGCAGCTCCTTCTGTCCTTGTCGGGGTGCCCCTTGTGGATGACCTGTTAGGGTAGCACAAGGCCCAACGGCGCATGCTAACGTAGTCCTCCGGCTTTCAGCCCCAACAAGTCGAGGCGATATCTTTTGGCTCACGGCGAGTTGCCCTTTCGAGCCGTGGTGAAGCCAAGGATAATTAGGTTAGATCATGGGTAAGCCCGGTTCGGTTCATTCGGTTCTATTCGGTTCATTCTGCCTTGACTTGGGTGTCAGCGACGGTTATCCTAACAAATTGGGCGTCTACCCGACCTGACAGGAGAGCAAGGCTTTTGAAGCGTACCTACCAACCAAACCGGCGGCGGCGGGCCAAGACACATGGTTTTCGCGTGCGGATGAGTACCCCGGGTGGCCGTCAGACCCTGAAGCGCCGGCGCCAGAAGGGCCGTCATCGGCTGACTCCATGAAGCTAGCTGGGGCGTCGCATTCCTTTCCGAAATATCTGCGACTTCTCCGTCGTATCGAGTTTCGACGGGTCTACGACGAGGGACGGCGCCGCCGTGCCCCATTATGCACCGTCTTTTACCGGGCCAACGGCCTCGCGTACAGCCGCCTGGGCATTACCGCGCCAAGGGTTTTGGGGAAGTCCGTGCTTCGCAATCGTGTGAAGCGCCGTCTGCGCGAGGTTTTCCGGGTGAACCGAAGAACACTTCCTGGAGGATGGGACATCGTGCTGAACCCGGGCGAGCGCGTGGCAGCGATTCCGTTCCCGAGGCTGGAAGAGGAGATTCTACGCCTGCTGCCTCATGTGCCACCCTCGGACCAGGTGCATCCGCAATGAGAGTGGCCGCACTATCGCTGATCCGGTTCTACCAAGCTTGTCTCTCCCCCGTGCTACCCGCTTCGTGCCGCTACTATCCATCCTGCTCGGCCTATGCGTGCGAGGCGGTTGAGAAGTGGGGAGTGTGGCGAGGAATGACGATGGCGCTGCGGCGCGTCCTGCGTTGCCGGCCCTTTGCAGGGCATGGTTACGACCCGGTGCCATAACGCGTTATGTGTTTAGCGCCAGGTTTGAAGCTAGACGTTTAGTACCTAATTCTAACACCCAGGACCTAACATCAGACACCTGGTTTTGATAATGGAAGACCAAAACCAAAAGATCCTCCTGGCATTCGCGCTCGCGTTCGGCGTACTGATCTTGTGGCGGATTTTCTTTCTGAAACCGGTTCCGCCCGCTCCGAAGCCGTCGCCGGCGGCACCGGTCGCGAAAGTCCCCACAACACCGGCCCCGCAACCGGCCGCCCCTACCTCGGGAATGCCCTCCACTCTCGCCGTGCAGCAGGGCAGGCACGCTGAGGAGATTGTGGTGGAAGGCGACCTTTACCGCGTAACGTTATCCACTGAGGGAGCCGTGGTTAAGAGCTGGGTACTGAAGAGGTACAAAGACGAAAAGGGTAACCCTCTGGATGTGGTGAATCAAGCCGCTTGCGACCAACTTGGTTACCCGGGGGGCCTCAGCCTGGCTGATCAGGCGCTCAACCAGAGGTTGAGCGCAGCGTTGTATGTCGCCCGGTCCGGGGAGCCCCCATCCGGCCAAGCGCGGGGCACACTGCAAGCTCCAACCGAGCTGACCTTCGTTTACAGCGACGGGCAGGTGGAGGCGCGGAAACAGTTCTCGTTCGACCGCAGTTACGAGATCCACGTTGAAGCCAGCGTGCGCCAAGGCCAGAATTACCAGCCCATAGGCGTGGTTTGGTCGGGCGGTTTTGGCGACTACAGTTTGCCCTTCAAGGTGAGGGAGGCTGTCGCCCAAGGCGTCTACGGGAACGTAGGCAACATCACTAAGGTTGCGCAGCGAAAGTTGAGTGAAGAGCGCACAATTCCGGGCCCGATGGAGCTCGCCGGCCTGGAGGATCGCTACTTCGCGGATATTTTCCTGCCGGATTCCCCGGAAACAGAGTTCCGGCTGAGCCGCCAGACCTGGAACCCGAAGGACTGGTCTGAGAAGGAGCCGCCCAAACCGCTGCTCGCCAAGCTAATCAACCCCGAGCCCAAGCCTCTCGCGTTTCGACTCTTTGTGGGCCCCAAGGACCTCGACGTGCTGCGCTCTCTGAAGCCTCCACTCGACGGCCTGGTAGATTTCGGCTGGTTCACGGTCGTTGCCAAGCCGCTCCTAGTGGCGCTGGATTACATTCACGATCGCTGGATACACAACTACGGCTGGGCAATCGTGATCCTGACAGTGGTCATCAACCTGGCGTTGTTTCCCATGAAACTCAAGAGCATCCGCTCTGCCCAGGAAATGCAGCGTGTTGCTCCGCTGGTGAAGGAGATCCAGGACAAATACAAGAACTACAAGATGAATGACCCGCGCAAACAGCGCATGAACGAAGAGATGATGAAGCTCTACAAGGAGCACGGCATTAACCCCCTGGGCGGTTGCCTGCCGATGGTGATCCAGCTTCCTTTCCTCTACGGCTTCTACCGCGTGCTGGATCTTTCCATCGAACTTCGTCACGCGCCCTGGCTTGGTTGCATCAGAGACCTCGCCATGCCCGACCAATGCCACTTGTTTGGCATTCCGGTACCCCTGCTGCCTACGGTGATGATCGTCACCATGTTCATTCTGCAGAAGATGACCCCGGTCGCCTCCGCTGATCCGGCGCAGCAGCGGATGATGATGTTCATGCCGCTGATCTTTGGCATCATGTTCTACAACTTTGCCGCCGGGCTTGTGCTTTACTGGCTCACCGGCAATATCGTCGGCATCCTCCAGCAACTCGCTATCAACAAATGGATGGCCCCTCCCCGTGGGCCCCGTGGGGAGACTCCGATCCGGCACAAGCTTCCCGTGGCAAAGAAGGCGGTGAGCGTAAGAGCGTAGTCAGTCCATGGAAGGTCAACCTGCCCAACCTCACAGCGGCGCGTCTCGTTCGCCGGAATCCTACTTGGCCTCTATAGAAACGCTGCTGAACGAGATCATTCGCCATGGTGGCTTTCACTTGGCGGTTGAGATCCGGCCCCGGCAACCCGCGCCTGGAGACCTGGAAAGTCCCGAGTATCTTGTGGACTTCTCCGGCGAGGACTCTGCGTTGCTGCTGGAATCGAACGGTATCCTGCTCGATGCACTCGAATATGTGGTTCGCAAGGCTGTCCGTCTGGAGGACGATCTTCTCACCAAAATCACTTTTGACTGCGACGATTGGCGCTTGCTGCGTGTGCGAGAACTCCAACTGACTGCCCAGCTAGCGGCGGAGCGTGTCCTTGAGACCGGAGATCCCCATCCTCTGGGTCCCATGAATCCCCGCGATCGGCGCGTTATCCATCTGGCCTTGAGAGACCAACCCAAAGTGCGCACGCAAAGTGAGGGCTTCGGACGCGAGCGCCGGGTAGTCATCTACCCTGTCAAAAGCAGCGGCTAGTGGTTAGTGCGAACGACACCATCGTGGCCATCGCTACCCCACCCGGCCGTGGCGGTATCGGCGTGGTGCGGCTCTCCGGTAGCCAGGCCATAGAGATCACCGGCAGCCTCGTTCACTTCCCTAAGCTCCCGCTCGAGACACAGCGCGCCACTTTGGGCGACTTTCGGGAGCCCGAGTCCGGTCGCAGCCTGGACCAGGTGGTGGTGACCTGCTTCCGGCAGCCGCACTCCTACACTGCCGAAGACGTGGTGGAGATTTCCTGCCATGGCGCGCCCGTGGTCCTGCGGCATCTGGTTGAGAGTTGCCTCGAGCGGGGCGCGCGCGCTGCCGAACCCGGCGAGTTTACCCTGCGCGCGTTCCTGAACGGCCGCATCGACTTGACTCAGGCCGAAGCCGTTCGCGACTTAATCGAATCGCGCACGCTCTACCAGGCGCGGGTTGCTGCCCAGCAGATGGACGGTGCCGTGTCCGCGCGCCTGAAACCACACAAGCAGGCCTTACTCGCCCTCATTGCCCAACTCGAGGCTGGTATCGACTTCGCCGAGGACGATGTTCCCGTCTCCGGCTGGCAGGACATTGTTGAGCGTCTGGAGGCGATTCATGTCGACCTGGACAAGCTTGTTGAGGGCTACGAATACGGAAGGATTGTGCGCCAGGGTCTAACGCTGGCCATCGTGGGCCGGCCTAACGTCGGCAAGTCGAGCCTGTTTAACCGCCTTCTCAATCAGGAACGCGCCATCGTCACCGCCGTCCCCGGCACAACCCGTGACCTGGTCGCCGAGACGGCTAGTATCGCCGGAATTCCACTGCGTTTTGTCGATACGGCCGGAATCCGTGACACCGCCGACGAGGTCGAAAGCATCGGCGTGCAGAAATCGTGGCAGGCAGTTGCCGACTCTGACCTGCGGCTTCTGGTGGTGGATGCCTCCGAGGGTTGGACGACGGAGGATGGGCGCCTCCTCCGCAGGATT
>DATJKY010000621.1:0-4490 GCA_035490955.1 Terriglobia bacterium
CCGTCACGGCACCAAGCGCCTGGTCAATGAGCTGTCCCAATTCCTCCGCCGTGGGTGGTTGACCGAGGGGCTGCTGGTTCACGAAGAACGTCGGGGTGCCTCGCACGCCGAGGGCATGGGCGTCGTCCAAGTCGCGGCTCACGCGGGCCAAGGTGGCAGGACTGCTCTGGCACTGGTCGAAACGTTTTGTGTCAAGACCCAACTCAGCGGCGTAGCGCCTCACTGCGTCGTTGCTGAGGTCGGTCTGATTGTCATAGAGTTTGTCCACCATTTCCCAAAACTTACCCTGGTCAGCAGCACACTCGCTGGCCACGGCCGTGGCTTCGGCAAACTCGTGCAGGGAAGGGATGGGAAACTGGCGAAAGACCCAGCAAATCTGGTTGCCGTACTTCTGGCGGGTCTCTCGTATCACCTCCTGCTCTTTCCCGCAGGCAGGACACTGGAAGTCACCGAATTCCACAATGGTAACAGGGGCCTGGCGATTCCCGCTCACATGGCTGTCCGGGCGAATCAATCGCGCGCGAATCTCCGCTGCCGAGGTCGGCTGGACCGTGGAAGGGCGCTCGCCATGATGGTACAAGATGTAGAATGCCGGTACCCCCAGAATCAGCGCCGCCATGCAAACGGCGAAGTGCGCTCGGGCCTGAGCGAGCGCTTCAACGGGCTCCGGCTCAGGCGTCGGACGCGCGATCTCCCACACGCTGAGAACGAAAATGGCCGTCACCGTCAATGCGGACACCACGCACCAGGCGCACCAGGCATGAATCACCAGCCCTTCCAACCCCGTCAAATAGGCGGAGAAGAGAAACCCGCAGCCGGACACGGTCGCCACCAGGTATCTTCTGGCAGGAGCCCACCGGGCAGGGCCGAGAGGCTGGGAAAACACCAGCAGCACGAGTGCCGCGTACATGGCTACGCCGAAGAGCGGTAGAGGGTGGCCCCAGAGATGGGCGTAGCGGCTGGCACGGACGGCGTCGCAGCCGCCGCCCCCTAAACAGACCAGGGGCCGTGAAGGCGACGTATAGACCCACCATAAGTAGGTGGAGTCAAAAAGCCCCAGCAGGCTCAGGGCCAGCGTCAAAGGTTTTCGCATCAGTTGCTATTTTACTATGCCAAATCCTCAGCGCGATAGTAAGCTACCAATCCGGTTGTGCCGCGGCACCGAGAGAGCTCTCGATGTGCTGGTGGCGATAGCGCTCGAGTTGCGGGCGTGGTAGAGGTTCGACCATGTGGCTGGTGGAGAAAATCGAGATTAGCGGCGGGTTTCTGCCGGGTTTGAGTGTTAACATTCCCCGGGGTCTAACCTGCATTATTGGGCCGCGCGGCAGCGGAAAATCAACGCTCGCCGAAGCATTACGGTTCGCCGTCTCCGGCACCTCGTCGGCGCCCAAGCATTGTGTTGACCTGATTCAGGCGAACCTTGCGGGCGGAGCTTTGGTATCGATCACCGCCCAAGCTGAAGGTTCGAATCGTTACACAATTAAGAGGGGCCTCAAGCAGCAACCCGTTCTTCTGACCTCGGACGGAAGGCCGATCAATAATGTCGATCTCGATCGAGGTACGTTTCTGCCGCTGGACGCGTATAGCAGCCTCGAAATTGAGGCCATAGCGGACGAGGTCCTCGGCCAGACACGCAGAAAGCTCCTGGATGACCTCCGTAGCGAGCAGATGCGCACTATCCACCTATCACTGGCCGAGAGCGCGCGTGCGCTGGAGGCGAATGCTGATCGTATCAGGGCGGCACAACGAACCATCCAAAACCTGACCGAGCAGACTGAAGAACTCGGTGACGTGCGTGCCCGCTTGAGCGCGCTCGGCCCGCCGGAGGGTGAACCGAGTGCAGATTTTGTCCAGCTTTCACGCCAGCAGCAGCTCAATCAGCGCGAAGTCACCAAACTGGACACCGCCGATCGAGATCTTAGAACGCTCGGCCAAACTTTGGACCAACTACGAAGGGACGCACAGCTTGCCCTCAAGGCACACCTCGCGGAGGAGCAGTCTGCGAATGCAGACACCCTCCGCCGCTATGACGATCTACTGGCCGCGTCGCTAGGCAGAGTTGAAGAACATGTATCGGCGATCAGTCGTCACATTCGCGAAGCACAGGATATCGTGGCCCAGGCCCGCCAAAGCATCACCCGGGCCCACGCGAGCCATTCGAGCGAATTGGCAAGGCTAACGACACTCAATCAAGCGGCAAGCGAGAATGCGCGAGTGCGTGCAACCCTCGAGCAGCAAGTTGCCAAGCTTCAAGGCCTGGAGGAGCAGCGGCTGGAGCTGAGTACCGAGTTGAAGACATTGCTGGAGCAGCGGAAGTCTCTCAAAGCTACCTACATTCTAATGCGGGATCAAATTTCCACTCTGCGCGAGGAGGTTGCCTCTGAACTCCAGCGCGAAGCCGGCGAGCGTGTACGCATCCGAATAATGCGAAACGCCGATCATCTGGCATACCAGCAGATGCTTGTGGATGGTTTGCGGGGCGCGAGGGTCCGGAGTCACGATGAGATCATCACGAAGCTCATGCAGCTTAGACCGGAACAGCTCGCCCAGCTTATTCAGGCCAATGACCTCGCCTCCTTCGAAGAGCTGACCGCTTTCGGAAGTGAGCGCTCTCGCAAGATACTGGACGCATTCCGCGAGAGCGTCGATCCCCTGGCTCTCGAGGTCATTGCCATCGAAGACAGGATCGGCATCGAGTTGAATGTTTCATCGGCGGGACAGCCGAAGTTTAGGGACGCGTCCGATCTCTCCCGCGGTCAGAAGTGCACGGCGCTACTGCCTATACTTTTGGCAAGAAGAGACAGCCCCCTCATTATTGATCAGCCAGAGGACAATCTGGACAATCATTTTATTTTTGAGACGGTAGTGAACGCGGTGCAGCGACTCAAGAGACGTCGGCAGATGATCTTCATAACTCATAATGCGAACATCCCGGTCTTGGCCGAAGCCGACCTTATGCTGGTCATGAACTCGGATGGCCGGATTGGATTTGTGGAGAAGTCCGGAACCGTCGATGAGTGCCGCGAACAGATCATCGACCTGCTCGAAGGTGGAAGGGAGGCGTTCGAACTGCGGTCGAAGCGCTATGGAACCGCCTGAGATTCTCTACGAGAGGCTCCGGCAGCTCGCCGTGGAGGACCCGCGTGAGGCCCGCAGGGTTTTTCTGAAACTGCTCGATTCCGGCGGGCCTGCGCTCGACCACTTCCTTGGGCGCATCTCATCTCCGGCGGATGGCCGACTGCGGCAACTGGTGGCTAATGCGCCAAGGGACCATCGAGACAGGGAGCGCCTCACCCCGCACCTCATCGCATGGCAGGAAATTGAAACCGACGAGTTCACTCATCGCGCTATCGTAGGCGCTCTCAAGGGCCTCGACACAAGGTCGGCGGCGCAGACGGCTTTGGCGCTGGAGGTCGCCCGGTTAACGACGGCCATCGGTCGGGAGATGGCGCAGCGAGAGCGGTTGAATCGTGAGCTGGAAATCGCTCGGGAAGTACAGGAGCACCTCTTCCCTCAGCACCTTCCTTCGGTGCCGGGCCTGGACTATTGTGGGCGCTGCCGGCCGGCGCGAGAAGTAGGCGGAGACTACTATGATTTTCTCGAGCTGCCTGAAGGCAGGCTTGGTATCGCGATTGGAGACGTCTCCGGCAAGGGTATTGGCGCCGCGCTCATGATGGCAAGCCTGGAAGCTTCGTTGCGCGGCCAGGCTTCTGTGGGGCATGACTTGGCGGAGCTGATGAAGCGAGTCAACAGCCTGGTCTACGAGGCGTCCTCAGCGAGCCGTTACGCGACTTTCTTCTACGCCGAGTACGATCCTCGAAGCCGCCAGCTTTCCTACGTCAACGCGGGTCACGCGCCGCCGGTGGTCCTGCGCAAATCTGCTGCGGCCTGCCAGGTCTTCCGCTTGGAGAGCGGCGGTCCGGTGATCGGGCTCCTACGGCAGGGCCGCTATCAGCGAGACTCTTTTCGTCTCAAACCTCGGGACCTGATCGTGCTCTTCACCGACGGTGTTTCTGAATCCATGAACACCCGCAACGAAGAGTGGGGCGAAGATAGATTGATCGAGCTCGTCGAAACCTGCTTCGGGCTGCCTGCTTCTGAAGTGATGACCCGAATCCTGGCCGCAGCGGAAGCGTTCGCCGCCGGCGCGCCCCAGCATGACGATATGACGCTGGTTGTACTACGCGTTCTTGATTAAATCTCTAATCAGATCGATAGCCTTTGTAGCGCAGGATTCGAATTGTAAGTCTGCCGCCAATGATGGCCACCTGAAGCCTTGCTGCCACGCCGCTTTGAGTGCGGGCGTTGTGATGTCCCAGTCCGGGCGGCATTTCTTGGTAACCGCGCGGCCTGGACAGTCATTTGCCTTTGCCTCGGGCTATGCGCCGCGTTCTCCCGGATGAGAACGGCTGATCTCTCATGGCGACTGCCACACTCTCATTCGATTCCTTGTATTTGAGCCACTGTGATTTTGAATACGCAAGCGTCAC
>DATJKY010000622.1:0-2242 GCA_035490955.1 Terriglobia bacterium
TTGTGCGAGTCGGCTCGAAAGAAATCGGTTCGGTCGGCGACTTGCAACGTGCGCTGGCGGACCAGACTCGGGACGGTGCCGACGGGAAGCGCCTAGTTGAGCTGACGATCGTGCGCGATCGTCATGAGCTGACGGTCAAGGTGGAGTTGGGACGCCGTGCGCGCACCCCGTCTCCTTTCGAGGCGGAATATCTTGGTCCCAATCCGAAAGAGCTGGAACGGTTGTCGATGGAACTTGGCGCCCTTACGACGAAAGCCTCTGACCAGTCTCCGTTCTACCTGGGCGATGACGACGATCCATAGGGCGGGCGCGACCCCCTGCGAGGTAGGGATTCGGCGTGGAATACCATACGAACCGTTGAAAACGGCGGCGTGGGATTTGGCACGCGGCAAACAGGTGTCTCTGTCGTTCTGCCCGTGGGTCACGTTTCGCGAGCAGACCCCATAATTTCTCGCTAGTGCCGCCCAACGTGGGCTGCCATTGACGGCCTTCACGCTGGAGAAGCGCATAAACTGCTGGACACACGCCCAGTATATAACCGCCGTCACTGAATGGGTCCGACACGGGGGCCGTGTGCGTTGCCGACGTCCGCCAATCGTTCCGTCACGACTCGTGCCAGGATTTCTTGTGAGCTTTCTGCAAGGCTGCGTAGTTTAAGAAGGCAGCGTGCCGAAAGCTCACGCTGAGTGCGTTTTTGGCTCCACCTTCTGGGATGTCACGTTCTTCGATTTGCGGTAGACTATCCCCAACTAATCGCGAGACCTTGGATGTCATGAGAGCCGCTATTTTGCGAGGTCCGAAGAACAAACTCGAGTTCGAAGACCGCGCTGTCCCTGTACCAGGTCACGGTGAGGTACTTATCCGTGTTCGCGCCTGCGGCATCTGCCACGGCGATCTAATGGTCCAGAACGGCGATTTTCCTTTTGTCCGCTTCCCGATTGTTCCTGGTCATGAAATTGCCGGTGTGGTCGAGAGTGTTGGTGCGGGCGTGGATAGCCTGAGACCAGGCACACGCGTGGGCGTCCCATGGTTGTTTTCGGCATGCGGTCGCTGCAAGCAATGCTTCCTTGGTGACGAGATCTTATGCAGTGCTGGGCAGTATGTCGGGATGACACGGGACGGCGGTTATCAGGAGTTCATGGTGGCGCGGGCGGATTACGCGTTACCGCTTCCGGACTCTCTCGGCTTCGCCGATGCCGCGCCCCTGATGTGTGCCGGTCTGACAGTGTACAGTGGCTTGAGTCATGCTGGCTTCAAGCCGGGTGATAAGGTGGCGGTTGTCGGGCTAGGTGGCCTGGGGAACCTCGCTGTGTCGTTTGCACGAGCCATGGGTGGGCGCGTCGCCGTAATCTCATCAACGCTCGGCAAGGAGGCCCGGGCTCGTGAACTTGGCGCGGAAAAGTTCATCCATACCGGAACCGAACCCGTCGGTGAGGTTCTGCGTGCCTGGGACGGAGGTGCCGACATTATTCTGCAGGTTGCTCCGTCTTTGGAGTCAGCAAACGCGGCGGTTCCTGGTCTGGCGCCGGATGGCACTTTCGTTCTCTTGGCGCCAGTGCCTGTCGAAGTGGATTACGTCGCGCTGTGTTTGCGAAGGCAACGGCTGATGGGATCTCCTTCAGGGTCGCGGAAGGAGTTGCGCGCGACCCTTGACTTGGCGGCCGCTCACGGCATCCGTCCCCGGTTAAAGTGTTTTCCGCTCGGACGAGCGGACGAGGCATTGGCAGAATTGGAAGGGGCGCACCCCGCAGGAAGAATAGTGGTTGTGATGGACTGAAACGGGTCTTTGCTTGTCAACTTCGGATGGACGGCCTCCCGGGGATCGCCGCTAGTAACGATCATATTTTTATTGTTCTCGGCCCTGGCCAAAAACCCCGTGACGCAGTGATCTTGCGTAGCCAAACATATTCTAAATCCAAGTCCGTCGGGTGAGTTTTCCAGTTCTCTGTTGCTGTTGACCCTGTTCCATCGGCGCATCTGCGGCCCCCTTGGCCCAGCCCTTTCACCACTGCCTTGACCCCACTTCCGACCACCTCCAACCTGGAAGCGGCCTACCTGATGCTGCGCTTCAGCACATCATTCGCTTGGTGCAAGTCGCATGAAACTTGTTAGACTCGTTCTCCCCAGTGTCAGGAGGGCAACAATCTATGGCGAGTCAGGTGACCGCAGAGATGAGGAACCCTAATGAAGCGCGATAAAGGGTTGCTGAGGTCCTTGCCCAAGGTCCTCTTGCACGAGCACT
>DATJKY010000623.1:0-2430 GCA_035490955.1 Terriglobia bacterium
TCGTTCACGGATTACTGAACGGCTGGATGCTCAGTGGCATCACACGCTTTACGACAGGTTTACCGATTACGCTGAGTACGAACGATGACAATTCACTCTGCGGATGCGGCGGACTGGATCGGCCGAACTATAACGACCAGCCCATTACGATCTTTAACCCGAGGAATACAGCCGACCACACATACTTCGGCCAGACCTACGACGCGAGCGGCAACCCTGTGGCTCCCTTTTCGCTCGAAACGGTGGGCGTGCCTGGCAACGCCAACCGTCGCTTCTTCCACGGTCCGGGTTTGAACCAATGGGATTTCGCCCTGCAGAAGAACACCCAAATCAAGGAGCGAATGTCCCTCCAGATCCGGGCTGAGTTCTTCAATATCTTCAACCACGCCCAGTTCCTGAACCCCTCGGGCACCATCAATTCCAGCACCTTTGGTCGCGTGACCGGCGCGCGCGACGGACGGATTGGGCAGGTGGCGGTCAAGTTCAGTTTCTGACGCGGTCTGTTCCTGAAACTGATGTAGGGCTGGGGCTTGCCCCGGCCTCTAAAGTGTGAACATTTGCGGGCGCAGCCCGCCTTGGAGTGCGGCGGCTTGACGCCGCCTTGACCTCCAGCGTGACGAGGAGCTGGCCCGGACTCGAGTGATTTTGCCTTCGACCTTTACGACCCCCTTCCAGGAATTATGCGAAGGCCCGAGCGGACCTTGACGCTGGTGACGTGGAATAAATGCAGTACCTTCTATGTTTGCGACTCGCGTCCGGGAAGGCCTACGTTCAATTGTGCGAAGGCGGCGTCAAGCCGCCGCACTCCAAGGCGGGCTGCGCCCGCAAAGCCTGAGCGCTGTTCTCAAGAAAGCCAGCGGGTCAGATTGGCGGCTACAAACCTGTCATCTGAGAGGTGCGGGTAGGCCTGGCAGACACGATCAATCTCATCCAGTTGGCCGGGTGAGAGTTCCTCCCGGGGGTCCAGGCACCACCTCCCCTCCAGAAGGCCTTGTCGTCGAAGCACCTCGTTGAGGCCCGGGATGCAGCCGCGAAAGTTGTTGGCAGCGTCAAACAGGGCGGCGTTCGAATCGGTAATCTCTGCCGAGCGGGAAAGCAATTCCCTGGGGTCGCCAGACCCCGCGTGGCAACGTTCGATCGCCTCGAGCAGTTCGACGGCGCGCCGCGTCCATACCGCCCAGTGCCCTAAGAGGCCGCCCACAAAGCGAATCGCAACCTGACCACTAGACGACCGAAAGCCGAACTCCGTCATGAGGTCGCCGACGATATTGTCGTCGTTGCCGGTGTAAAGGGCCAATTCGGTGTGGCGGCCGCTTTCTGCCAGCGCTCGCGCCACGTCGAGCGTCTGATAGCGGTTAAAAGGCGCTACCTTAATCGCCACCACGTTCTCAATCTCCAGGAACTGCCTCCAAAATCGATAGTTCAGTGGTCGCCCTCCGACTGCAGGCTGGAGGTAGAAGCCGAACAGCGGGATGATCTCGGAAACTGCCTGGCAGTGTTGGATCAGTTCCTGCCCTGAAGCTTGGTGGAGCGCGCCAAGGCTGAGCAGGCCGGCATCGTACCCAAGGTCATGAGCGAGCGTGGCCTCGCTGAGAGCTTGCCCGGTCTTGCCGCAGACTCCCGCGATTCTTACCAAGCGCTTGCCCAGGGTAGCTTCGCGTTCGCGAACTGTTTCGAGCGCGAGCTCGAGCACGGGCTGGAGCAGGCCCACTCCGGGATCGTGAATGCCAAACTGCGTGGTGTGGACGCCCACCGCAACTCCCCCGGCGCCGGCTTCGCAGTAATAACGGGTGAGGGCTCGCTGGCGACGTTCATCGAGTTTGCGATCGGCGTCGAGCGCCAGTGGATGGGCAGGGATTACGAGGCCCTTCAGCAACGCCGTGTGTGCTTGTTTATCCATCGCGGGACCGGCCGTCATGGGTCAGAACCTACCGTCGGCGACTTCGAACTTCGTAGGCTTGTCGAGCGTCGGTCGATCGTTCTCCACCCAGTGGGCGACCCACCCCAGCAGGGTTTTAGGGGAAACTTCGGGGCGGCCGAGCAAAGCGTGGCAGAGCGATGCATCGCTCAGGAGAGCGCGGTCGGATTCTTCGCCCCGGAACACGGGTTGGCGCTCGAAAGCGCGGCCGTAAAATTCCGCCACCTCGCGTACTGAAATCTTCTCCGGGCCGGTCACGTTCAAGACCCTGGGCGGGCAAGCGCAGAGCGCCAGCGAGCGGAGGGCGTAGGAATTGGCATCTCCTTGCCAGATGGCATTAAACCAACCCATGCTCAGATTGACGGGCTCTCCCGCGTAGATCTTGCGAGCGATGTCCACTGGCACTCCGTAACGCAGATCGACGGCATAATTTAGCCGAAAGATCACGCAGCTAGTACCTTCCTGCTGAGAGTAGTATTCGAACACGCGCTCTCTCGCCAAGCAGGACTGGG
>DATJKY010000624.1:0-22965 GCA_035490955.1 Terriglobia bacterium
GCCGGTTCTGTATCATATCAGGGCGCGCCTTCACGCGTGCCGAACGCAGCGGCCTTGTGACCCAAGGCCTTTAGGCCCTGATTTTGACGCCGCTAAAGCCGACGGGAGGGAGGGCCGCTCGCGGCACGACTGAGTCGTGCCTTGATACGGTATCGCCGCCAGTCTTCATCTAAGTATAAATCTTATACCACGGCTTCCGCGAGCTTGCCAGGACATGAAGCTTGTCCTTGGTGACCTGGCGTCTTGGCGCTGGAATAGTAGTTTAGTTGCAGTCGTAGGCCGGCCACGGACGTTCTTACTATGGTCAGCCTGAAAACAAGTGAGGCAGTAGACCAGCGCAGAGCGTTGTGTAAGAATGAAGTCCTCGCTGGAATGGAGGGCACCAGTGCGCAACGAGTTTACAGCCATCATCGAACGTGACGGCGATTGGTATATCGCCTACTGTCCGGAAATTCCCGGCGCCAACGTTTGGAGATCGTCCGGAAGTTGATCGGGCGCGGGTTTGTATTAACCTGAGCCGTTCGAACTTGGGAGAGACTCCGACTGGCCCGGGCGGCCGCGATAAGGGGATCGTCATTGGCAGTGCGCAGCCATGACCCGCGGAGCGAACACCCGAATGATAAATCTCCCAGGCGGAAACAACACCGTGAGCCTTAAAATCTGAGAGAGGCCGCAACGCCCCCAATCCTGCCGAGTTAGACGGGTGGGAACAGACTCGAGTTCCGTTCCCGATCACTGGTCAATTCCTCCTCTTTGGGGACCGAGCGAAGTTATCTTCGGCAACGGTTCGCCCCGCGTTGACGCGATGGGAAGTGACCGAACCTCGCCGGCTGGGGCAATGACCATGGGTGACTGGCGATCGTACGACACGATCGCCGACCACTATGATCGAGTGTGGTCGGCGCGCTTCGAGGTGGTTGCTAGACGCCTCTGGGCACTGGTACCACCCGAGGCTCGCGACAAAGTGCTGGACATCGGCACAGGAACCGGCATCGTGGCTAGGACTCTCCCCGAAGCAGCTCAGGCATCCGGTCTAATTGTAGGGTGCGATCGCTCTGTCAGCATGCTTCTTAGGGCAAGGGCCCAAGTAGCAGGACTGCGTGTTCTCGCCGCCGACGCCACCGCCTTGCCGTTCCGCGGCGAAAGCTTCGACCTCGCGACGGCTAGCTTTGTTCTATCGCACGTTCGTGATTATGCGAGCGCGCTCGCGGAAACATTGCGGGTTTTGAAGCCGTCGGGCATCTTCGCGGTGACGAGTTGGGGGCCTCCCTCGGACCCCTACAGCACGGCATGGAGTGACTGTCTGGCCCACGCGATCTCGAAGCAGGAAGCGGAGCGAGCGTTCGCAGAGGTAGTCCCCTGGGATGTCCACTTCTCCCAGCCCGGCGCCCTGGAGAGTGCGTTGAGTCGTGCCGGCTTCGCTCCCATATGCTCCGATACCGTCGCCGTTGAGTCCGACATGACTGTCGATCAGTTTCTCGAGGATCGGGAGCTCAGTTCGAGCGGCCGGTTGGGTTTACATCTGCTCGGGGTGGACGGCTGGGAGCGCTTCCGTTTAGCCACCAGGGAGAAGTTTCAGGCTCGCTTCGGATTATCGTTCCGGTACCGTCGCGACGCTTTAGTCGTGATCGCCAGAAAGCAAACCTAGGGCAGACATGTTCTTCTGCCAGACTGGGCCTAAAAGACAGGTCAGAGGGAATACATGATATGACCACTATGGGTTTCTATGAAGCCCGGACGCATCTTTCGGAGCTACTCAACCAGAAAGTCGTTATCAGATTAGCGGTCATCAGTCTTTCCTCACCGGCCAGCCGTCTACGCGTGGGGAGCTGGCGAGGGCTGCCCAGGCAGTCCTGGGCGGTGCGCCCACAGCGCGCTCCTGCTCGAGGACGTGCAGGCACGGGTGCGAAGCCGGGGGCGGAGGCGAAGGCAACGAAGGCACCATCGGATTCGGGTTCAAAAAGTCGAGCGCCCTGGCCAGGTTTCCGATGTCGTTGGAAGCGTCGCGCGCCGTCAGCGGCTGAAGGTTCCAACGCCACTCGATCAACTTGAGGATGGAGGTGTGATCGAAGACGGTGTGGCACACCCTGGGCTTCTGGGGATTGCCCCGGCTGAAGGGTGAGGCAGTGACGGTCGGCACGCGGAAGCCTAGCAATACTTTCCCATTTACTCTGTCGATGTCCGGATCGCCGGCCGGCTCCGCAGCGCGGGGCGGAGGCACATGGTCGAAAAAGCCGCCCCATTCGTCGAAGTTAACGACAAAGACGGTACTCGGCCATCCCGGCCCGGTAGCCACGGCATGGAACGTCTGCGCCAGGAACGAATCTCCTCGCCGCACGTTGGTGTGGGGATGATCGTCGTTGGCGGTGTCGAGGTCCAGGATGGTGAAGCGCGGGTCAACGAAGGAGACGGCGGGCAACGTCCCGCCGGCGGCGTCTGCCAGGAACTGGTCGTAAGTTGCGGAGATCCCAAGATACTTAAGTCCCCACAGTGCCAGGAAGGGAACATTCGAGAAGTAGTAGGTTCCGCTGATTCCATTTTCTGCCAGCCTATCCCAGATGGTGGGTAGGCTCGTGAGATCCATGCTGTCGGTCAAACGGTCCGTGTTGGCGGAGTGCAGGAAGAGCCGGTTGGGAAATGTCGGGGCAAGGATCGAGCAGAAATTGTGGTCCAGTGTCGTGTAGTTACGCGCCAGAGCACTGTAGAATGGCAGGTCCCTCTGGACGTAGTAGCCGATCGAATAGACGTCGTTCGATCCTGCGCGCAGGAAGCCGTCCATCTGGCCAGCATCATATTCGACGCGTCCGCCGGTATAGGAATGGTCGGGGTCCGGGTGCGGGCAGCCAGTGAAATCGGGCGCGAGAGCATGTGTCGGGTGCGGCACCCCGGCTTTGTCCACGTATTGGAGCCCCGCTTGCTTGCCATCCGCGCCGGGCAGCCAACCAAGAAGGTGGTCGAAGCTGCGATTTTCCATGGTGACGACGATGACGTGTTCAATGCCCGAATCTTCGGGGGCGGGCAGCGAGAGAGTGGCAGCCGCTTCGTCCCCGGCGAAGGCGTCTCTGGTGCTTAAGCCGAGCGCAGATCCTAAGAGAGCGGCACCCGATGTAACGGCCGCGCCGCGCAAAAAGTCACGTCGACCAGTGTTCATGGCTTATCCTCCTGCTCGATTATAAACTTTGCTGGGTTAAGCCAGCGCAACAATGTGGTTAACTAGCGGCACGACGACGCTTCCTGGCCGGAAATCCCTGCCCGGGTTAATGAGATTCTGTGAAAACTGGCGGCTATACCGTATCGGGGCACGACTTCAGTCGCGCCGGGCGCGGCCTCCCTCCGTCGGCTTTAGCGGCTGCTGGCCTAAAAACCGGGCCTAAAGGCCTTGGGTCTAAACGGCGTTCGGCACGCATGATGTGTACTCTGAGATGATACAGAACCAGCAGAAATATTTCTTCCTAGTCTCGCAAAATCTTCCCTCGGATTTCGCCTATCTAAGTAGAGGGATATCGAGCCCCTCAATAGCTGAAGCAGGAGAAGGGAATGTAAATCAAGTATTCGATCTCCGCTGTGGGTGAAGACCCAGACATCCACGTAGTGAGAACTGAGGTGGCGGGGAGCCGGGCACCCTGGATCAGACTCTCCTCCCTAGGTCGGCCACGATCCGCCGCCTCAGTTCTCCTGACGCGGACGTCCCCGACCACCCTCTCGCCCATTAAGCTTGATGCTTGGCACTTATGCTGAATCCGCCTCTTCAGGGTCGAGTTCAGCACATCACCTGCAGAGAGCTGCTCATCGCTCCAGATGCGGACGTCCGGGCGTAGCTCATATTCGAGTTTTTCCTTCAGCAAGCACCGAAACGTAGAGACCCATTTCTCCGATCCTTCATCCCGGCATTTTGTGTGCTTTTCTCCCAGTGTCCGCACGTCGACATGGGCGGTTGGTGGGCCTGTTTCTGGCAATTCTGTTGAACGGAGGCGCAGAGTTGGCTTATCCTTGCTGCGACTCAGCGTTTTGGGGTTATCATTACATCGATTTGTCGAAGCAGATGAGCAAGCACGGGTAGCGCGGACCCGCTTTGTGGGTCCGCGGTTCGTCTCGGCAAATCGGTGAAAACCCGCAGACCGAAAGGCGCGGTCTGCGCTACCCTGCTAGACTAGTCATTGACCTCCCAGGAGGACAAGCTGTGGCCGGCAAGCCTAGACAGGCTGAGGATTCAGCGAACTCGTCCGGCGCATGGTAGCCTTTGGTCGTTAGCCCGTCACGCGCGTGATCTTGGGAGGAGTGCATGCTGTACATGGTCGTCGAGCACTTCCGCGACGGGAACGCCCTGCCGGTGTACCGCCGCTTTCGCGAGCACGGCCGTCTGGCCCCAGACGGCCTCAGGTATGTGGCGAGCTGGGTGTCGAACGACCTCCGCCGCTGCTTCCAAATCATGGAATGCGACGACTCGTCGCTTCTGGCGCAGTGGACGGCCCGCTGGGAAGATCTGATCGAGTTCGAGGTGATTCCCGTGGTCACATCGGCCGAAGCTGCGGCCGCGGTTGCACCTCGACTGTGAGGGGAGCACCATGTCGAAATAGCTGGCACCCCCTCACCCGGCTCGCTATTCTCCACCCTCTCCCGCAAGGGGCGAGGGCGGCCCTTCGACCGGCTTAGGGCGCTGAGCGAAGTCGAAGCGTAGTCGGGTTGATTTCATGCTCGGCAGCGGACCTTGGTCTATACTCAAGACCGTAGCGATCTAAACCCCGGGGAGCATTTAGTGATCGGCGAATTGCTTGGCCACTACCGCATCGTCTCTAAGATTGGGCAAGGGGGGATGGGTGTTGTCTATCGCGCGCACGACGAGGTTCTGCAGCGAGATGTTGCTTTGAAGGTCGTGCGCGAAGGTAGCGTGGTTGAAGAGTCGTCTCGAGAGAAGCTCTTACACGAAGCCCGGGCTGCCTCCGCTCTTAGCCATCCCAACATCTGCACCATCCACGAAGTCGGAGAGTTCGACGGCGAGCTGTACATGGTGATGGAGTTGGTCGAAGGCAAAACACTAAAGGCGTTGATTGAAAGCGCGGGTCTAGCTGTCGTGTCCATCTTGCGTTACGGCGTCCAGCTTGCCGGCGCACTGGCGCACGCCCATGGCCGCAACATCATTCATCACGACCTGAAGAGCAGTAACATCATTGTGACTCCGCAGGGCCTGGTTAAAGTGCTCGATTTCGGTTTGGCGCGACGCTCGCCCAAGTTCGTGGTGGACGAAGCAACAGCGAGCGTCGGACCTCTCGAAGGCGCTGGAGCGATCACGGGCACCTTGTCCTACATGGCGCCCGAAGTCCTGCGCGGGCAGGGCGGGGACTACCGCAGTGACCTGTGGGCGCTCGGGGTGGTACTCTACGAAGCGGCTTCCGGACAATTACCCTTTCGCGGTGGCACTAACCTCGAAGTCGGCTCCACCATCTTGCATGAGTTGCCGCCACCGCTGCCAGATCGGATACCTCCCGGCCTTTGGGCTGTCATCCAGCGCTGCTTGGCCAAAGAGCCTGCCGAACGATACCAACAGGCTGGGGAGGTCCAGGCAGCACTCGAGGCTCTGCAGTCCCTGTCGATGACCAAGCCGCCCCGAGCCAGCGAGCAAAGAGGACCATTCACCACAGTGTTTCGGGGCATTCGGCACCTTCGCGTCAGAGATGGCGATGTACTGCTAACAATCGGCACCGTCAAGGGGGCCTTCCTGCTGCGGGCGACTTTCGACCGCCGCCGCTGGGATGTGGCCGGACCTTATTTCCCCGGGCATTCCATTTATGCCTTGGCTTACGACGGCCGAGACGGCCGGCATCGCTTGTGGGCATCAACGTACAGCTACTGGGGCACCTATTTGCGTTCGAGCGACGATTTCGGCAAGGTTTGGACCAATCCTCCCGAGGCGAACATCAAATTCCCCGCTGATTCAGGCGCCTCCCTGAAAAACGTCTGGCAGATTTCTCTCGGCCGTCCGGAGGAGCCCAACGTTCTCTTTTGCGGCGTCGAGCCGGCGGCGCTGTTTGAGTCGCGCGACGCAGGTGAAACGTGGTCGCTCGTTCGCGGTCTGTTTGATCATCCCCATCGCCCCCGCTGGGTGCCCGGAAACGGCGGCCTCTGCTTGCATACCATTCTGCCCGACCCCACCAAAAACAGCCGGATGCACGTCGCGATTTCGTCCGGCGGCGTTTACAGCACCGACGACAGTGGATTGTCCTGGCAGTCGCGGAACCGCGGCATTCGCGTTGTCCATCAGCCCGAGAAGTACCCTGAATTCGGTCAATGCGTGCACAAAATGGTGATGCACCCGGCTCGCCCCGAACGCCTCTTCCTGCAGAACCATTGGGGCTTGTATCGCTCGGATGATGGCGCCGAGAGTTGGAGGGACATCGCAAACGGGGTGCCTTCGGACTTCGGCTTTGCCATGGTGATGCATCCCCACAATCCCGAGTGCGTTTACATCCTGCCGGTCGAGTCCGACGAGTTCCGTTGCACAGTCGACGGCCGTCTGCGCGTCTATCGCACCCGCAACGCCGGGGGTTCATGGGAACCGCTCGCGCGCGGCCTGCCACAAAAGCGAGCGTACGAGACTGTCCTGCGCGACGCAATGGCGGCTGACTCGCTTAACCCGCATGGCCTCTACTTCGGCACACGAAGCGGGCAACTCTACGGCTCCTGCGACGAAGGGAAGACTTGGAACCGGATTCTAGAGGGCCTGCCGGCGGTGGTTTGTGTTAGAAGCGCAGTGATCGGAGAGCCTCGTCCGGGACGGAAGTCAAAGCCGACAACGACAAGAAGTCAGAAGTCACGAGTCAGAAGTCAGAAGAGGAGGTTAAGAAGCACGAGGCCCCAAGCAGGAAGCAGGAGGTAACAGGCGCGCCGTAAACAGTCTGCTGAAGCCACTTGCCCGCAACCTCGACCAGAGGCAATTCTGGCTCCTGACTCCTGACTTCTGACTCCTATCCCAAGAAGGTGATGTCCGTCACGTTTCACATACCGGGTCCGCTGCGTTCCTTTGCCGACGGCCACAGCCAAGTGGAGCTTGAAGCGTCTGCGGCCACGCTGGCTGACGCCTTGCAGGCGCTGTGGGTTGCATGTCCAGGCATTCGGGATCGTGTCGTGACGGAACAAGGACAAATCCGGGAGCACATTAACGTCTTCGTAGGAAATGAAGACTTCCGATACACAGGTGGACTTGCAACTCCCATATCTCCTGGAACTGAGATCTCGATTGTGCCAGCCATCAGTGGCGGCTGAATGGTCGTGGGACCACCCTCGGCACTGTCCCGCTCCATGATCGAAGCCTCTTTGGGACCACGACCTGAGGGCTGTTGCACGAGGGATGCCCACCGCCCCGTCGCCGGAGGTGTGTATAAGGCGGCGTCTGGCACTCAAGAGAGGCGAGATCATCGCGGCTGAACAGTAGAACAGTCCGCCATACCGAGGCGAAAACGAGAAGCACGAGTGTCATGACCAGCAGCACATCGATGCCCGAGGTAGAGAATAGACCTGCGATAACGTAGCACTGAAAGACTCGCTCGAGGATTCCGGGGTTTGTAGCGCTTTTCGGCATCGCCTTGCCCGTGGTCATGCGCGCGTCCCTTCGCTTCCGCAATGGGAGGCTGCCCCCCTCCTGGCAACCCGCACTTAGCATGGGCAAGTGTCCTGCCAAAGCCCCGCGACCACAAGACCAAAAAGCAATGGCTAATCACCAGATACTGGAAAAGTCCAAGAGGGCTGTAAACCTTCGACCCTGGAGGGACGTGAGAGAAACCTATGTGTCTTGTTCTCAGAGTGGAAGGTGGGTCCTTGTCTCGCCCGACGGCAGCAAAGGGGGGTCTTAGCGTGCCACGGCTGACCGGGCTCACCCACTACCGCCCCGAGGCGCTTGTGACTTGTCTGCCTGGAAAGTGCTTTCACAAAGTGTGGCCGTCCTTGCCCAGCATTTCCCAGTTATTTCCGACCTATGGTGGGAATGGGTGGGCAAGGCGAGCAGAAAGAGCGGAAGAGGGTGTAGCTACGGAACAGCTCTTTAAGAACTTGCATACTTCCCAGATCGCGACGGACGCAATCCCGAGCGCGTCGCATGCCACCAAAGATACTTCTTGACTTGTCGATATACTATAGCCAACACTACTCTGGTTTTGTCGCCTTTCTCGCCGCCGCCCTGACGCGTTTCTGGACTGGACAGCCGGCCGCTCGGGTGCATTAGGTGAGAATAGCTATAGTCGCGCGCCGAAAGTGCCACGTGCGCAACCGAGAACGGATGCACTCCTCAGACCAGGGAGTCCTACAAGGAGCGGAAAGCTCAAAGGCGCGGAGAAAGAAATCGAAAACTCCGCCAAGACCTGCGCTGGAGTTCCCGCGGCCCTGCGGAACCTGCGGAACGGAAGGTAGTGATTGCTTTTCGGGCCGACCGAGAGTACTATTTTTGCTATTCCATGGGCAATCGGCGTTGGCGTGCTGGCGTTGGTTCGTCCAATGGGAGATGGAGCGGCCATGTGGTGGGAGAAGAAAGCGGAAACCATCGGCAGAAAGAAGGAAGAAGTACAACCCGCTTCACCCGCGACTCGTGTCGCTACTCCTCAATGGGAGACCCCTATGACGGATGCAACGTTTCGACCTTCGGCAACAGTAACCTCCAATAACCATGCCAGTTGCCTGGGTGGGTCCTTGGTGCTACGCGGTGAGCTGTCGGGCAAAGACGACCTCGTGATTGAGGGGCAGATTGAAGGGCCGATTAACCTCCAGGAGCATTGCCTGACGATAGCCGCTCAGGGCCAGGTGAAGTCCGACATTAATGCGCGACAGGTAATCATCAGTGGTTCGGCGGTTGGCAAGATTACTGCTGCCGACCGGATCGAAATCCGCAAGACGGGTCATGTGGTAGGTGATCTGGTTGCGGCTGGGATTGCGATTGAAGAGGGAGCGTACTTCAAGGGCAGCATCGAAGTGGTACGCGACAAGGCCCAGGAAGCCCCTCGCGCCGTCGCTGCCACACGTTCAACACCCTAAAGAGAACTAGAGGGCTCTTAGTTTCACTCTGCGGGTCAAGGGATGTCAACTTGTGCTGGGGAGGGAGGGCGGTGCCCGTGATGCGTCTGGATTCCAGTTGGTATCTCGATTTCAACTTGATCGACAGGAACACCCAAGGGGAACAACTGCGACTTGAGTTTGACGACCGCTGGCCATGAAGGCGCAACCAACTTTGGTTTGGGAACCGCCGGGGCCAAGACAAGTGGAAGCCTCGATTGGCTCTGGGCACGGCTCCAAGACAATCCGCACCCGTGTGTATTGGACTGCGGTCCCGTTCGAAGCTCGACGGTAAACGTGCTGCTGGAGCGTGGCTCCAGACTCCATGTCGCCGATCTGCTTTCGCTCGTTAGCCGCAGCGACGGCAAACTGTGGGATCACAGCGGTAAAGCCCCGGTCTTTCGAACCGAGCGGCTGCTCTCAGAGTTGCCGACGATTCACCCCGGTTCCGTTTCAATCGTGTTCTGTTGGCAACTTCTTGACTTGCTACCCCGAGAGGCTCTGGCTGACGTGGTTCACCGCATCTATTTCTATCTTGAGCCCGGCGGAGTGCTCTTTTTCGTCCTGCGCGAAGCTTGCTTGACAACGGGGGCGGACGCCATCTGGTATCTTGAGACCCTCACCAAGCTAACCGCACGAGCCACGAGTCAAAAGCCCTTCCTCTATCCGCCTTTGTCGAACCGCGAGATGGAGCGGCTAATCCCGGCGGGTATCGTCAAGACGGTCCTGACACGCTCTGGTCTGCGCGAAGTACTTGCCGTTAGATCGAGTCCCACCAGTCGCTAACCCCGAGGCATCGTTCCTCGACCAAAGATCCGGTGGACACAGCCCTTCTTTTACTGCTGCCGATGCTAGCAAATTAATTATTGCATTCTTATTGCCGTTGATCTAATATTCTCTCACGTCTAGGGTAGGCGGCGGAGGGGAATTGGCTGCGTCCGCCAAGAAGTCCCAGCGGGAGGAGTGCACCATGTTGTGGGACAAGAAGCCCCGATCGACCCCAACCGGGGACCCGGAGGTACTGACAGGGCTGTCCGTCCCCTCCGCGGAACTGGAAGTAACACCGGACCTGCCGGAAACTCCTCAACCGGAGCAACCTATGGCCGAGAATCCCCAGAGAACGATAAGTCCGACTTCAGGGAGTCGAGTGCAGACGGTTCTCGGCCAGGGAGTGCTGGTCAAGGGAGACTTGTCAGGGAAAGAGGATCTCCTGATTGAAGGAGAATGTGAGGGTACTCTCAACTTTCAGGACCACTGCCTGACCATCGGCCCCGTAAGCCAAGTAAGGTCCGAAATTCATGCTCGGCAGGTCGTGGTCCACGGTACGGTCAATGGTAGAATCTCGGCCAAGGATCGAGTTGAAATTCGCAAGACAGGCACCGTCGTCGGCGATATCGTATCCGCTGGTGTCGCCATTGAAGACGGCGCCTATTTTAAGGGCAGTATCGAGATTGTGCGCGAAGGCCAGTCGAAAGCAACACGAGCGGCGTCCGCTGTTGCGTAGGACTGCCACAGTGGTCAATGTGCCGTGGAGGTGAAGTGCGCATGTACTCGCGCATGACCCTCGTTCTGCTGCGGCTTGGCCTACAGAGGTTGATGCAAATGGCGACTTCACGTGCAAAATCCCGGAGCTGGGAACGCACCTTTCTCGCCTCCTGCGACTTGTAACGGACCCGAGCCGGCGATGAAGGGACGCCAGCCTATGGCGGAATTCGGGATGGGAGCTGTCGCGTCACGAGGTTCAGGTGTCTGATTGCTCGTCCATCCACTTGGTGAGGACGACGAGGACTTCGTCGTCAAACGGATGCGGTCTGCCGTCGTGGCGTCGGCGAAGATACTCCACTTGCGAAGAATAGCGGGCGAAGTCATGGCCCATTCCGGGGAGTTCGACGAAGCTTGCACGCCCCGGATGAAAAGTATTGATGATCTCGACCAGGTAGCGACCCTCGTCGGCGCTGGTCGCGGGGTTGGAAGTGCCGTAAATGACCAGTACAGGAACGTCTATCTGTTTCCATTGCTTGGCCAAGCTGAAATCCCCGATTTGCTGCATGTACGTGCTGGGGACGCCCGCGTAGCTGCGGATCATCTCCCCGCACTGTTCGCCCAGCTTGACGACTGCTTCCGCTGGCTCGTGCAGCACGTAAAAATGGTGCGCGCACTTCTCATGGGCACGGACTTCGGCGTCTACTTGGTCGGGAGGCTCCCCCGCCAGCGAGCTCTGGCGACGGACGTTTTCCAGCCCATACTCAAACCAGCTTCGCCCGATGGTCTCCGCTGCCACGACGCCGCGCACTGACTCCTGTGGAAGGACCAGGGCAGCGATCAGGGGGCCCAGGCTGTGGGCGAAGATGAAGACCTTGTCGGACTCCACAAAGTTGTAGCCCTTCAGGGCGCGCAGAGCGGCCACGTATCCCTCGGCCTCCAGTTCGGCCGTGGCGTGGCCGTCCGTGCAAGCTGGACCTTCGCTGTCGCCCTCGCCGGTCTTCTCGACCCGCATGGTCACAAAACCGTGTTTCAGAAGCGCCCTGAGGATAGGCCCGTACCCGATATCGCGCATCAATTCTCCGTCCAGCGAGTAAGAGCCCAGCCCGCCTATGAGCAATACCGCAGGATATCGTCCAGGAGCGTTCGGGCGGGTGACAATCACGCGTCGTCGCGCGCCTTCAACCTGAACCGATCTATACAGGACGCTCGCATCCGGGGTGATTTCGAAGGGGTGCGGCTTCAAGGTGGCGGTCTTGCTTATTTTCTCGCCAGCGCGAACCAGCCCAACGCGAACCTGATCGCAGGCGAGGTGTCGGCCAATTAACCTCACGAAGTCTGCGGAAGTATCTACGGGCAGGGTATCGACCTCACTTACAACGTCACCGGGCTGAATGCCTGCTGCCTCAGCGGCGCCACCAGCCGCCACTGATTTCACCGTAGGCGGGTTCATTCTGCGATTTTCAGGCGCCTTGATATCTGTCGGTCCGACGGTCAACCCGATGATCCGGTGTCGCGGCAGACCATCACTCTGAGCCAGGACGTCTGTACGCTGGGCCTCGTCGTTCCTTAGCAACGCCACAGGACGCGCGGCCCGGTTCATCACGTTGGCCGCACCTTCAAAATTAATGCCGCTTCCGTTGGCGCCCTTACGGCTTGGGCTTGCCGACTTTTGCGCTTTCAAGGGCGTGTGCAAGTCGAGCGTGCCGGTCAGAGTCAAGAGGGCAACTGCCATCGCCAGCCGTTTCATAATCCTTCATCTCCTTGGACTTCTTCTGGAGAGCTATCAGAGTTCTTGAGTTCATGTCAGAGGCTTAGAGGCCTCCTCGGAATTCGAGTCAAGCCAATCCCGCGAAAGCTACAATTGGCAAGGGGAATCGTCAAGCAGAGTAAGAACGTTAGCCTGTTCTTGGCGACGGACTCGGAGCCCACTAGATTAAACCCGCTGAGGCTGCAGCAGCCCCTGAGCAGCGAGCACGTTTTCCAGCTTGGCACGGTTCTCGGCCTTCATGGGTACTAGAGGGAGGCGGTAGACCTCTTCGATCATACCCATCATGGCGAGCGCGGCCTTGACGGGGATAGGGCTGGTCTCGACGAAATTAGCCAGCATTAAGGGCAGCAGGTGGGTGTTGAGTTTTCGGGCCTCGTCGTACTTCCCGGCAAGCAGCAGGTGGGCGAGACGGGACATGGGACCGGGAACCTCATTGGAAGCCACGGAAATAACGCCCACGCCACCCAAGGCCATAAGCGGGAAGGTGAACGCGTCGTCGCCGGAAAGCACGCAAAAGCCCGGTTCGACCGCCTGCAACACTTCCATCTGCTGCGTGACACTTCCCGAGGCCTCCTTGATGCCGATGATGTTGGGAATCTTAGAGAGGCGCGCTACCGTCGCGGGTTCAATGTTGGAGGATGTTCGACCTGGGACGTTATAAAGGACCGTCGGCACGGTGGAGGATTCGGCGATTGCCTTGAAATGCTGGTAGAGACCTTCCTGTGTAGGCTTGTTGTAATAGGGCGCGACGGAAAGGATTCCCTGCACGCCAAGAGCGCTGACTTCGGCGGCGAGACCCGC
The DNA here is from genome assembly GCA_035490955.1 of Terriglobia bacterium. GTDB lineage: Bacteria > Acidobacteriota > Terriglobia > UBA7540 > UBA7540 > DATJKY01. Next base: position 13,091 of record DATJKY010000624.1, read on the forward strand.
TACTCTGCGCGTGTTGTTACCACCGACTCCGGCGATGACCGGCACCTTACCTGCCACTTCGCCCAACACGATGCGGATGACTGCCAGATATTCGCTGTGCTCAAGCGTCGGAGTTTCGCCGGTCGTCCCGCAAGGGACAAGGAAGTCAATGCCCTCGCTCAACTGGAAACGTACCAGACGGCGGAGCGCCTCATCATCCAGGGAACCATCCCGCCGAAACGGGGTCACCAAAGCGGTGCCGCATCCACGAAGGTCCATGTCCATGAGCCTCCTTCTTCTGGCAACAGTGGTCTCACCGCACGCCCGGCCAACTCCCCGGGGCGGAGAGACTTCCACAGTTTCGCGTGTCGGCGCGGTTTTCCTTTGAGTGGTCATGGGTCCTACCATTCTCGTTTAACCAGCCAAGCGCTCGCCTCTCGATGTCCGTTGTAGGGGCAGGCCTTGTGCCTGCCCTGGGCGACCACAAGGGTCGCCCCTACAACGCTCCCCACACCCGGCCCGGTCCCGCGATAGTATATCTACTTTTCCCGATGGAGTGCGGCGGAACTAAGCACGACTCTTACGGCGGTCCGCGAGGTCTCCTTCAGTGCAACTCCCGCGCCCTTTCGAGCACAGCAGTCGAGCAACGCCGAGTACGACAGCCGTGTGGCCGTGAGCCAGGTTGTGCTAGGGTTCCAAGGTGTCCCCGAAGCTGAACAACCCTTTCTTTCCCACTATCCAACGCGCTGCATGGAGCGCACCCTCGGCAAAGCCTTGGCGCCCGCGGGCAGTGTGCCGAAGAATAACTGTATCTGCTTCCGAGTCAAAACCCAGCTCGTGGGTACCCGGAACGTAGCCTGCGCGTACGCTGGCAATGCCGATCTCCCGACCGGGAAGGGCCGGCTGTACATGCTTCTTTAATTCCAGTGCCGTACCCGAAGGCGCGTCTTTTTTGAAGCGGTGATGGGTTTCGGTGATATAGGGCTCATACAGCGGGAATCCGGAGAAGATCTCCGCCGCAGCTCGCGCCGTCCGGTAAAACAACTGGACTCCGATCGAGAAGTTCGCGCCGTAGACCAGGCCCACCCCAGAGCTTTCAACCACCTGCTGTACCTCGTCAAGCTTGTCGTACCAACCGGTAGTTCCAACTACCAGGTTGCAGCCTAGGGCCACCACGCGCCGCAGGTCGTCGACGACCACCCCAGGCGTCGTGAAGTCCACGCAGACGTCGATGCCCTGAAAGTTCTCAGGCGTGATGCCGGACCCCTCGTGATTCGCCTCCGAGGTCAAAACCAGGCGCACATGGAAACCGCGCTGCGGCGCAACCACGGCAATCGCTTTGCCCATTTTCCCGTAACCCAACAGCGCGAGATTCAACGGTGTTCGTTCAGGCACTCAATCCTTCAGTTGCTCAGTCCCTCACTTCCTCAGTCACTCCGTTCTTCAGTCACTGAGCGACTGAGAGACTGAAAAACTGACCGACTGAAAGACTGAGAAACTGACAGACTATTTTCAGTCGAGATACCCCTCTGACTTCATCAGTTCCGCGTTTAACAGAGCAGCGCCGGCGGCCCCACGAATGGTATTGTGTGAGAGAGCTGTGTACTTGAACTGTAATACCGGGCAGGGCCGTACCCGACCCACGACGGTCGCCATGCCGCCCTCGGCGTTGACGTCGAACTTCGGTTGCGGGCGGTCGTGCTCCTCGTGAACCACGATGGGATGCTTGGGCGCCGAAGGCAGTTGCCGCTCCTGCGGCAGGGAGCGGAATTTCCGCCAAGCCTGGAGCAGATCCTCCAGTGAGGCCTTGGCGCTGAGCGCCACCGAGATGGTCTCCATGTGGCCGTCCTCCACCAGCACCCGGTTGCAGTGGGCACTGACGGCGAACTTGCCCGCCTTTATCCGCCCATCCGAAAGCCTGCCCAGCAGCTTCTTGGTTTCGCGCTCAACCTTTTCTTCCTCGCCGGATATATACGGGATCACGTTGCCAAGGATGTCGAGTGTCGGCACACCGGGATAACCGGCTCCGGACACGGCCTGCATGCTGGTCATCAGCACTTTTTCAAGTCCGAAAGCTTTCTCGAGCGGCGCCAAAGACATCACCAGACCCACCGCGGTGCAGTTGGGGTTAGTTACGATCATGCCCGTCCAGTTGCGTTGCTGCCGCTGGACACGGATCAGCGCCAAGTGGTCGGGGTTGACCTCAGGGATGAGCAAAGGAACGTCCGCATCCATGCGGTAGTTGGAGGAATTGGATATCACCGCGTGACCGGCACGAGCAAATTCCTTCTCCACCTCGCCCGCCACCTTCGAGTCCAAAGACGAAAAGAGTAGTTGCGGCGCTCCGCCAGGGCGGCATTCGTACACCATCATTTCGCGGACACTCTTCGGCATGGGACTGCGCAAGCGCCAACTGCACGCCTCGGCATAGCTTTTGCCGGCGGACTTGTCCGACGCGCCCAGCCAGACCAGCTCGAACCAGGGATGGTCTTCAAGCAGACTCACAAAGCGCTGTCCCACCATGCCCGTCGCTCCCAAGATACCTACTTCAAGCTTCTTCATCCTCTTTCTTCCCTCTTCAAAGACGGTTTCGAACCCGCGTCGGCGAATGTAGGGCCGGGGCTTGCCCCGGCTTGAGGCCGACCGGAGGGTCGGCCCAACATTTTCATGATGTGCAGCCGTTACAATTCATCTGACTGCTCTGCCGCAAGGGCCAGAAGGCACAACCATGAGGCTCTGAATTCTGAATGCCGAACCCAGAACTCATAACTTAGAACTTGTGATTGATTCTGCCTTCAAGTCACGTACCAGGCGGCAGTAGAGATCGACCGCTCGGACGAGATCTCGCTTGCGCACCCTTTCGTGGTCAGTGTGTGCGACGCTGATCGAGCCCGGTCCCAGCAGGGAGGGGCGCCCCCAGCGCGTTAGAGACGGCAGATCGGTGGTAAACGCCACCACATCGGTTTCGTAACCGTCGAGCTTCTCCATCATCAGCGCTGGCGTATCCCGCACAAACAAGTATTCGCATCGGCCCTCGAGGAGCTCGTGTATTTGAGCGCGAAGGTCGGTAGAGTCTTTTACGGTACGGAAAAGTATCTCCGCTCGCGCCTCGTCGGGGATGACATTAGCAGCGCGGCCGCCAGCTATGACCCCGATATTCATCGTCGAAGCTCCGAGTACTGGATCCTGCGACAACGGCAGGCGTCGCAGATCGGTCAGGAGGTCCAGCAGTTTCTCGATCGCGGACTCACCGAGATCGGGATAGGCCGAGTGCGCCATCCTGCCCCGGGTGCGCAGGTCCAGGCACAGGTTACCCTTCGACCCGATCACCAGCTTGTTTTCCGTCGGCTCGCCGTTGATGATGTATTTTGAGCCCTGCGGGGCGGCGTTGGCAACCTGGGCGCCGTCGCTTGTTGTCTCTTCTCCCACCAAGAAAAGCAGGCCAAAGTCCCGGACCCCTTCGCCCCGCAGGCGGTCCGCCGCCAGGATCTGTGAAGCCAAGATGCCTTTGGCATCGCAAGAGCCGCGCCCGTAGATGAACTCGTCGTCTTCACTGGCGGGTACAAACGGAGGAACTGTATCCAGGTGGGTGCTAAGGACGACCTCCGGCACGCCGTGAAGGGCCAGAATGTTAGAGCGTCCGTCGGAGACGGGCTGAAGCTCGACGCGATATCTGCGCTCTGCGAGTTGGCAGCGCATGAATTCACAGCAGGCGCCCTCATGACTCGTGACCGACGGAATATTCACTAGGGCCTTGGTTAGCTCGAACAGTTCCATGGCAAATTGTTGGCTGTCGGCAGTTAGTTAGGTTAGCAGGCTGCTGAAAAAACCTCCGACCATTTCATCCTGATCCCGCAGACGAGGCAGAAGGATCTGCTTTTCGTTGGCTTTCAATCAGAAACAGCAGATGCTTGTCGCCGTGGTGACCGCTCAGCGTGACAGATCTCTTCTCAGCAGCTAGTACCGTAGTGGTAAACACTAGATTAACTCCGGAATTACCGCATCTTGATTACCAATTTCGGTGTTATCACCCCCTGCGGCGAACAAAGCCTCGCAGGTTTTCGCGGTTCACAATTGGACGGAAATATGCTACCATAATATCGCAGTTTGTAGTTGTAATGCACACGAGTAACTCAACCAGAGCGACCTTGAAATCAAGCTTTGTGCTTGGGTCCTGCGGTCTTACAGCGCGTCGTCGGGTTCTTCCCCGCCGTACCCACAAATTGCCAAATCTCAGTAAAGGATTCGCAGACAGAATGAAGGAACAAGGAACAGTGAAGTGGTTCAACGCCGCGAAAGGCTATGGATTCATCCAACGCGAGGGCGGCGAGGACGTTTTCGTGCACTTTTCGGCCATTGTAGGCGACGGCTATCGGAGCCTGGAAGAGGGTGCCAGGGTCAGCTTTGACGTTAAGAAAGGTCCTAAGGGCCTGCAGGCCGAGAACGTCGAGCGAGTATAGGCAAGGAAGGGCGGAGAAAAATCCTCCCTTCTACCGCAAGTGGCTTCATTTAGTTGGCTTCTTGATGTTGATGGACCACCGAAGGCCCGAAGTGCTTCGGTGTATGTCGCGACGCCAAGTGTGATCGTCAGTGTCCCCGCGATCACTGTTGACGCCGCAGAGTCGGGAGGTTAAGCAATGACTTTCAAGGCTGGACAATACGTTCGTCATTCGAAGTATGGTAACGGCACAATCGTGGAACGCGATGAGGATCGCACGACAGTAGACTTTGACACCTTCGGCGTGAAGAAGTTCGTTACTTCACTGGCCGCTTTTGAGGTGGCCGAGGGGGTGGCACCGAAGAAGAAACGGGCAGGTGGCAAGCGCCGCACGAAGGCGGCTGTTGCGGGAGCGGAATAAGAGTTCCCCGTTCACGTTCACGCGCGTTTACCTCAGTTTGCTCATCTTTAGTTCTTCCTGCCACTTGGCGCCTTGGGGGTTGTGGTTCGAGGCCCACCAGGCCCTCAAAGTAACAACAAAGAGTATGCCGAGACGGAGTTGCGGCGGGGCCCCGGCCCCGCCTGCGCTGTTTACCACCGAACGCCCCGTGACCGTTTACGACGAGAGAGGACGCAAGCCGAGAAATTCGGTGATCGCCCCTCCCGCACAATCGGAAGTTCCGGTGAAGCGGGAACGAATTTTGAATAGATTCGAAGCCTTGAAGACGGAATTAAGGCCGACGTTGCGGCTGGCAGGTCCGCTGGTCCTGGCGGAACTCGGCTGGATGAGCATGGCCGTTGTTGACACCGTGATGGTCGGACGCGTCAGCCCGGAAGCCATCGCTGGCGTCAGCCTGGGCGGCTTGGTGTTTTACACCGCCGCCACTTTTGGCAGTGGTCTGCTGCTGGGTCTGGACACTCTGGTCTCACAAGCGTTCGGCGCCGGAAAGCTGACCGATTGCCATCGTTCCCTCGTCAGCAGTCTGTACTTGTGTCTGTGTCTGGCGCCTGCTCTCATGGGAGGTATTTGGCTGGTGGCGCCATGCCTACGTTCCTTCGGAATCCATCCCTCCGTCTTGCACGAAACCATGCCTAATCTGCGTGCCCTTATGTGGAGCACGTTGCCCTTGTTGCTCTACTTTGCCTTCCGTCGGTATCTCCAGGGGATGGGTCTGGTCAGGCCGGTCACGTTCGCCCTGGTAACAGCTAACCTCGTGAACGCCCTCGGCAACTGGGTGCTGATTTACGGTCACCTGGGCGCGCCACCCCTCGGAGCCGAAGGTTCGGGCTGGTCCACCTGCTGTTCTCGCATCTACATGGCCGCGGTACTCGTCGGGTATACACTGTACGACAACCGGGGCCGAAGGGCAGGAACCAGTAAGACGCAGAACGCTGTTTGGCCCAACCGACCTGACCTTGCCCGCATTGGCCAACTCCTGAGACTAGGCTTCCCGGCTGCCTTGCAACTCTCCCTGGAGGTGGGCGTGTGGGCAACGGCTGCGGCCCTGGCGAGCCGCTTGGGACCTGTCTCGGCAGCGGGCTACCAGATCGCGATGATCACGGTGAGTCTTACTTACATGGTTCCCCTTGGAATCAGCGCGGCGGCGGCCGTACGCGTGGGCCACGCGCTGGGGCGAGACGACCCTGAAGGCGCAGCTCGCTCGGGATGGGCGGCCATACTGCTCGGAGCTGCTTTCATGTCTTGTGCAGCGCTCGCCTTGCTGCTGGTCCCGCGCTACATTGCGGGAGCCTTCACGTTGGACCCGGCGGTGATCAAGATGGGCGCGCTTTTGCTGAGCGTCGCCGCCTTATTCCAGCTCTGCGACGGCCTGCAGACGGTCGCCACCGGCGCTCTGCGAGGCGCCGGCGACACACGTACGCCCATGATCTGCCACTTGCTGGCTTACTGGTTAGTGGGTCTTCCGCTCGGTTATTTTCTCTGCTTTTCTCGAGGATGGGGAGCGGCAGGACTGTGGGCGGGATTGTCGCTGGCGGTTATCCTGATTGGCGTTGTGCTGTCACTAGCATGGCGGCGTCGCGTTGTTGCCCTTCTCGGAGCGCCGGCCCCGGCGAGATGAATTTCGAGGTTCGCAACCTACCTCGACTGCGCCTTGAAGACCTGCCAGGGGCAAGCGTGCATATCGCTCAAAAGACCCTTCTGCCAAGCAAACTCAGGGTGCTGTGCCAGGTGGGCGGCGGCTTTGAAGCTGATGCCGCAGGCGTGTCCGGCAGCCGCCACGAGCGACATTTGCTCGGACAGCGCGGCGTCGGTCACCTTGTTCTGAACGGCGCCCGCGATGCCATAGGGGGGTTGCCAGGTGGGCAGACCGCGTTGGGAAAGGTCGACGTGACCGCACAGTGTCCGTTCGCTCGGCTCCGTCTTGCCGGTGTAAGTGTCAAAGTGATCGGCGAGGAATCGCTCGGCGGCTTCGACGTCGATTCGCCCCTTGTTTTCGGCCATCAACTGATCCCAGCGCCGGTGCCGGGCATTGGCGCTCGAGCCCATGTCCTTCATGGCGAAGTCGGTTTCCTCCGCCGCCAGCTTTTCGCTGATGGGGAAGTTCGACCCGACAAAGTATCCGTCCTTCTTACGCTCCAACGTCACGTTCCTGAGGCCGAGTTCCAGGCTGGCAATTTCGTTCGTCTTCCGATCGGCAACCAACCAGTCATTGGCATAGCCGCCGTTGTTGCCGTCCTGCATGATGCGCGCGAAGTCGTCAATCGAACTGGCGTACTGCATCCCTTTCCGCGCCCGCACAAACTCCGGAATGCCATTAGGGTCGTAGCCGGAGAAACCGGAGATGGTCGTCTCGGTGATCAGAATGCCGGCCGAGTTGATGCCGAAATCGTCGCCGCTATGGATGAGACCGGGCAGGCCGTCCATCAGAACATGGTGGCCCGAGGCTGGCACAATGTCGAAAATTACTGTCCAGCGCTCGCCGCCCAAGTACGAAGTCCAATTGTTGTGGGCCATGATCACACGGCCGTCTCTGGTGTAGCTGCCTGTGGCGACAAAGGCGCTGCAATGTTCCGCCGCCCCGGCCGCTGGAGGAGACGACACGCTGTGCTGCTTGTCGTAGACCCGCGTGTAGTAGCCCCACTCCGGATAGGCGTTGATGGCTACCACATCCCAGAGATCGAGCTTCACTCGCCGCGCGGCGAGACCGCTCGCTATGCCTTGCAGTTCATCACGATATTCTCGCTCGACGTGCGGCCAGAGCACATGCTCTGCCGCATCCCGGAAGAAATTCCAATCTCTCCTGGTGTCATGCTTCAGTTCAAGCGCAACAACTTTCCCGAAGTCGACGATTTCCGGCGCCAGCAGGTAGCCATGCTGGAAGCCGATCTCCGACGGCGAACCTTCCAAATGCACATACGTCCAGCCATTCTGAGGCGGCAGGCGGGACGCACCCTTCAGGCGCGCGTCTGGCTGGGGGCCTGGCGACGAAGTTCCCAACACAACGCACAAAAGCAAGGCGAGCAACAATATTTTTCGCATACTTTTCCTCGAATTTCGTTGCCGCGCACCATTTCCCCAACCACAACCGGCGGCTGGAGTAGATCATAACGCAGATTAGCAGCAGTCTGGGCTCCGCGACGTTTGTCCAGGCGAGCCCGCCGGCTTTACCAATGCGAACGATGATGTGCGGGTTTGCTTTCCAATTCTGGGCTGAGATTGTGAGCGCTGTTAATGAGCGCAAGGTGTGAGAATGCCTGAGGGAAATTTCCGAGCTGGCGGTGCTCTTTGGGATCGTATTCCTCTGACAGCAGCCCAACATCGTTGCGAAGCCCAAGCAGCCTCTCGAACAACGCACGCGCTTCATCATCACGTCCCTGTAGGACATAGTTGTCGGCCAGCCAAAAACTGCAGGCCAGAAAAACCCCTTCGTCTCCCGGCAGACCATCGACGGCGCTGCGGGTGTTGTAACGCGCCACAAACCCGTCTTGCAGCAGGGTCTTTTCTATCGCCGCAATCGTTCCCACGATCCGCGGATCGGCGGGCGGAAGGAAACCGACCAGGGAGAGTAGCAGCAAGTTCGCATCCAGCTCTTTGCTGCCGTAATATTGAACGAACGAATTCAATTCCCTGCTGAACCCGAGGCGGCAGACCTCCTCATGAATATCACGGCGCAGCCGGATCCAGCGCTCGAGAGGCCCATCCCCTGCGAACTCCTGCATGATGCGGACGGCGCGATCGACTGCCACCCATACCATGACCTTCGAATGAACAAAGTGGCGTCGCGGGCCGCGGATTTCCCAAATTCCATCATCCGGTTTGGTCCAAATTGTTTCAAGATGGTTAACCGCCGCTCGCGAGAGGTTCCAGCTCGCCTCGGTGACTGGCATTCCTTTCCGCCGCGCCAGATAGGCGGAATCGAGTATCTCTCCATAAACATCGAGCTGCAGCTGTTCAGAGGCGGCGTTGCCGACTCGTACTGGCTGGGAACCCTCGTAACCGGGCAACTCCGACAGGTCGAATTCGGTGAGGCGGCGTTCGCCCGCCAGGCCATACATGATCTGCATTTGATCCGGGCTTCCGGCAACTGCGCGGAGCAGCCAGTCCCGCCAGGCTCTTGCTTCTTCCGTGAAGCCGCTTTCCAAAAGCGCGTAGAGCGTGTAAGCGGCATCGCGCAACCAGCAAAACCGGTAGTCCCAGTTGCGACTTCCGCCAATCTGCTCCGGCAGGGAAGTCGTAGCCGCCGCCACGATTCCACCGGTCTCGTGGTGAGTGAGAGCCTTCAAGGTGAGGAGCGAGCGAAGGACCGCTTCCTTGTAGGGTCCCTTGGGCGTGTGTTTGCTCGACCATTTCTCCCAGGCGTGAGTGACATGCTCAACGACAGTTGCCGCGTCGGGCGAAGCCGGGGTCGGACTAAAGGAACGAGACCAGGTCAGGATGAAGGGGACTGTTTGACCTTCTTCGACATCGAATTGCGCCCGCGTTTTGAGATCTTCACCGCGCAACTCGATGGGTGTGGCAAACATCATCCGATCTGGTCCGGCGACAGCGCACATTCGCCCGTCTTCCATGCGGCTGACCCACGGAACTACTGTTCCGTATTCGAAGCGAATGACCAACTCCATCTCCATGGGCACGCGGCCGTGAACCCCGCGAACCAGCCTGACCACGTCCTGGTGCTCGCCGCGCCGGTCCATGCAGTCAACGAGGACCGCAGTTCCTTCGGGAATGGAAAACTCCGTTTCCAAGACGAGGGTGCCTTCCCGATAGCGGCGAGTGACCTTTGGCTGAGCGGCCCGGGGAGCGATGCTCCAGTGGCCGTTCTCGGGCGACCCTAAGATTGCGGCGAAGCAAGCCGCAGAATCGAAGCGGGGAAAACAAAGCCAGTCAATCGAGCCGTTAAGGCCGACAAGAGCGGCAGTAGCGTTATTGCCAATCAATCCGTAGTCTTCGATCAGCAGAGTCATGGGACGTGAGACTCCGAAATCACCATACACTAAT
>DATJKY010000625.1:0-3173 GCA_035490955.1 Terriglobia bacterium
CGTCTAGTGGTTCAGCGCCTCGACGGTGACCTCTGGTTGGTGGACACCTGGACCGGCGTGTTTTAGCGCCTCACGCTCGATCCAGCTACGCATGTTGACCCTGAATGGTCACCGGACTCGCGGCAGATCGCTTACAGCCAGTGGCGCGAGGGCGGCTCAGATTTGATGGAAATGGAGGTGGGTGCGGGAGCGCCGCTGAAGATTTACTCCGACTACAAGACGTTGGCTCTGGATGACTGGTCGCCTAACGGCCGATTCATCGTGGGTCACGTCTTTCTCGACCCCGCAGATGAGTATACGCACGCAGTCTTCCTCTTCCCTCTCGAGGGAGATCGGAAACCGAAATTTGTCCTACGGGGACCCTTCGTTTACGACCAGTTCCACATTTCTCCAGACAGCCGGTGGGTGGCCTATGGATCGACTGAATCAGGGCGATTTGAGGTCTTCGTCGGTTCATTCCCGGATTTTCGCGTCAAGCGCCAGGTATCGAGCGAAGGGGGCGGCGAGCCTCTCTGGAGGCAGGACGGCAAGGAGCTCTTTTACCTGAACCCTGAAGGGAAACTGATGTCGGCGGCCGTCAGCGCCGGGACCACGCTGCAGATTGGAGAATCCAAGGTTCTCTTCCAAAGCCCCCTCACGAGCCCATCAATGCAGGTACATGAGTACTGGGCCACTCATGATGGCCAGAAGTTCCTTTTCGTCGCGCCTCAGACACCCACAGGTGCCAACGAGCCGATAAACGTGGTCGTCAGCTGGGACGCCAACCTGCCGAAGTAAAGTGACGAGTGACAAATGGCCAGTGATGAGCAAAGAGCAAGAACCAGAAGAAGGCAGACAAAAACTCTTACCTCGGCTGCAAGAAATCCAATCTCGACTCCAGGCCCAGCATCAGGCTATTCCTCCTAAACGCGCTGACTTGGTAAGGGCAGCGTAAGATGCGAGTTTGTGGTTGGACGGGCCGCGCTGCGATCCGCGCTCCGATTACCCGGCGCTGGTTGCGGTTCGCCCGGGCCTTCAGGATTTTGCGTTGCAGCGCCCCTCCGGAATGTGTACGAGACCTCGTGCGCCGATTACCCGGGCTCAACACCCGTAGTGTCGGCACCCGAAGCCGATTCCTAGCGACAAATCGCCTTGTGTTAAACAAAGGCAGGGCAAAAAAAGAACCGACCTCCATTGCTACCTGTAAGTCTGCACCGCAACATCAGGCTTCTGGAACACTTTTCGGGTACACTTTCCGCTTACGCCCTCCTTCCTTCGGACGCCCAGATAGGTAAACAGTAGCCGAGAAGGCAGGGCCTATTTCCTCGAACGCGGCATCCCGACCGAAGAGCGACCGGTGTAAGGTTGGAACAAGCTGCAATTTTGCACTCCAGCCTGCCCACGGTGTCTCTTCAGCTTCCGAGTCATGGGTAACATATTAGCCGCGTTCGCCTGCTCCATAGATAGCGTCTGGGCCACTATCGTGGATACTATGCCGAAACAGGGTTGCGGATAAGAAGGACGAGCCACGTATTGGATCGAGGTTAACGCCCAGACGTGCTCTGGACTGGCCTTCTCTCGAGCCCTCAGGTTCGTACTTGAGAGATCATCTTCACTTCCCGGCCTCTCGTGACCAGATCGCAGCCTGTGAGCGGAAACTTCTCCCGACCGCAGACCGCGAAGAGGAAAAGGCACTCCATATGCCGGACAGCACGCTTAAGCGGTACATGGTCGCTGCGGCGGAGTGAAAAGCTTGCTCCGCTGCAGGTCGCGATCAGCGAGGGCGACCGAGATCATTCTTCACTATCTCGCCACCCTTCATCACGAACACGACCCGCTCCATGATGCCGATGTCGACGAGAGGGTCCCCGTTTACGGCGACGATGTCCGCGAACTTACCCACCTCGATGGTACCCAGGTCCTTCGCCCAGCCGAGCAGCTCTGCAGCGTTGACGGTGGCAGCCTGGATCGCTCCCAGCGGCGAGAGCCCGCCGTGTACTAGCGCGCCGAACTCCTTCGACACGTATTCGGGGTCGTCATCCACTCCGTAGGCGATCTTCAAGCGATGCTTCAGCGCAGTCTCGAAAGCCGCCTGCTGCATTGGTAAGATCGCCTTCTGCTTGGCGATGCTGGCGGGGTCTGAGCCGAGGGAGGCGGCAACCGTCGGGCCGCGCTGGAAAGTCTCCAGGGTCGGAACCAGCCAGGTGCCTTTGCGCGCCATAAGCTCGGCACCTTCCTCATCTAGCAACGTGCCGTGCTCGATCGAGTCCACGCCGGCGCGCACCGCAGCCTTGATTCCCTCTGTGGCCTCCGCGTGCGCCATCACGCGCTTCCCTGCGCGATGCGCCACCTCGACTGCCCGCGCCATCTGCCCCTCCGATAGCTCCTGGACGTGATAATCGCTGATAGGGTCCATAACGCCGCCGGTGGCCATCAGCTTGATCCAGTCCGCGCCGTACTTGATGTCATGCCGTACGGCGACGTTGATCTGGTCCATCGTGTCGGCGATGTTTGGCAAACGTGGGAGCTCCTGGCCCGGCGCCAGGACGTCCTCGTCTCCGTGGCCGCCGGTCAGGGAGATGCAGCCACCCGCCGCAGCGATGCGCGGACCTCGAACCAACCCCTTTTCGATGCTTTTGCGCAGCGCAATCTGACCGTAGTCCCATTGGAGGCCCTCGCACGCGTCGCGCACGCCGATGAAGCCGTGGGCGAGCAGGATCTGGAGGTTGTGCACACCCCAGATCGCAGCCTCAGGCGCCGACATGCGCAGGCTCGCGGTGGGTGACCAGTCCTTCGGGTTGCCGAGGATGTGGTCGTGCGCGTCGAGGAGCCCGGGAAGCACAGTCAGGCCCGAAAGGTCGATCGTCGGCACGCCCGCAGGTACCGGGCCGCCAATGCTCGCGATGCGGTCGCCCTCAACGAGCACCACAACATCCGGCGTGACCTTGCCGGTGCGCACGTCAAGAAACCTGCCGGCCTTGATGACTAACCGCTTGGACTCCGGCGGTCCCTCTGCGGCATTGGTCGGTTGCTGCGCGAGCGCGAACGGCGCCAAACCGGCGGCGAGAACCGCGAACGCAAGCGTAATCCGGACGAGACGATCCATGGCGCACCTCCTGAGCGTTGGCGATAGGTGATATGAGCGGGCCTTTTAGAATCTAGAGCCAGCTACGACTTCTCCTCAACTTCCGGAA
>DATJKY010000626.1:0-1969 GCA_035490955.1 Terriglobia bacterium
GGCGCAGATTGCCCGCAGCGCCCAGGATTTCCTCGAGGAGACGGTCATAGATCTTGCAGAAACCTACCGACACAAGACTGGGGCAGCGAACCTGTGCGTAGCAGGCGGTATCTTCCTGAATGTCATGTTGGTTCACGCCCTGGAGAGGCGAACCGGTTTTGACCGCATCTTTGTTCAGCCGGTATCCGGCAACCCGGGCACTGCCTTAGGGGCGGCGTACCTGGCCGCCAATCGCCTGCAAGGTTCCATTACCAGGCATCCTTTGTCGCATGTTTATCTGGGCCCGCAGTTCAGAGAATCGGAGATTAAGGCCGTCTTCGATAATTGCAAGGCGATCTATCGATACCTGCCCAGCGAAAAGCAACTAGTGGACGAAACCGTACAGTTGCTTCAAGACGACAAGATTGTCGCCTGGTGCCAGGGCAGAATGGAGTTTGGGCATCGGGCCTTGGGCAATCGGAGCATCCTGGCTTCAGCCTTCTCGCCCTACGTAATGGAGAATCTCAACAAATATATCAAGCATCGGGAGGACTTCCATCCTTTCGCACTTTCGGTACCGGCCGACACGTCCAGTGAGTTCTTCGAGTGCAGCGACAACTGCCGGTTTATGTGCTCGATCGGCATCCTGAAGGAGGCGCCGCAGGGGTTGGAGCGCTTCACTTTCAACGGCCGCTCGGTCCGGGTGCATACCGTGGAAAAGTCCGTCAACCCGCGCTTCTGGACCCTGCTCCGCCGGTTCGGCGAGCTTGCCCCGGCGCCGGTGCTGGTGAATACCTCTTTCAATCTCTTTGGCGAGCCTCTGGTGTGCGACCCGCGGGAGGCGATTCGCAGCTTCTACTGTTCCGGAATCGATGCCCTGGTGATGGGTAATTTCCTTGTGGTCAAGCCGTGATTTGGGGACTCCGCCGCTCGGCGGCTGAGCACGGCTCAGAGCTACACTCTAGGTCGGCGCACCATCCGGGCCCTCTTGCCCCCGGCGATCAGGATGAGCCCCCCGAGAATACTCAGCGCCCCGAAAGGGCGCAGAGGAATGATTCTCCGTGTCACTACTGGAGTTTGGTAAGGGCCGATGGTAACGACCTCCTTGTGAATCGTATAGCTGATTCGGCCCACGCCGAGCGCCACCACGCCCACGGCGATGAGAACCACACCACCTGCCTTGATCCCCCTTATGCCCACTTCAGGTCTTCGTTTGACGCCCATTGGCGATCGCTGACTGAATGGCTTCATCGTAACGCTCTACGAACCGGTCCTACTGCTGGCTTTCGCTCTGAGCCGTCGCCATGATCTTCAACAGCTTCTCCAGCGAGCGCCGGGTGGCCTCCCGGTGGGTAATGCCCGGTGTTTCATACTCAGGCTCGAGGGACATCGTCCCCTGGTATCCGTCGCGAAGAAGGGCACGCAACTGGCCGAGCAAATTGACTTCGCCCTCACCTACCAGCGTAGTGTGGCAGTTGGATGTCTGGCTTTCCGGCCCGCCCTTGAGCCTCCAGGCTTCGGCCTTCGGCTGCACAGCTCGCGAGTCGCCGCAGCGAACGTCTTTCAGGTGCACGTGCCAGATGCGTTTCTTGTCCAGCAAGGCGTAGCCGTCAGGGAAGGAGACTTCACCATGCCAATAACCGTTGCCCACATCCCAGTTGGCTCCGAAATTTGCGTTCGGCACCAGGCTGAGCATTTTGGCGAGCTCGCGGGCGCAGCCCACGTTGCAGGAACCCTCGTCTTCAAGCAGCAAGCGAACGCCATCGCTGTGGGCTACCTCCGCGGCCTTGGCGAGTTCCCCGGCGATGCGCGGGAAATGCGCCTCGGGATCAGCCACACGCCAGAAGGAAAATACGCGCAACTTGTCGGTCCCGAAAGCGTGGGCGCGGTCCATGGCCCGCTTCAGCAGATCCATTTGGCCGGCATAGGGGTAAGCGTCTTTCTCGCCCATCACATTCCCGGCGCCGGGCAGGTCGCATTTGTAGAGTGC
>DATJKY010000627.1:0-4543 GCA_035490955.1 Terriglobia bacterium
CAGGGAGCCTAACTGAATGGCGGAGATCCGCACAGTCGCCGTCATCGGTGCCGGAATCATGGGCAGGGGGATCGCTCACGCCGCAGCCCTGGGCGGATATCGCACCATCCTCGAAGACATACTGCCCACGACGTTGCGCAAGGCGGAGACGGAGATCCGCGCCAACCTCGACAAGGCGTTAGAACTGGGGAAGGTGACCCAAGAAGCAGCCACCCACGCATTCGAACGATTAGAGTATGCATCCTCCGTGGAGCAAGCGGCGCGCGAAGCAGATCTTGTGATCGAGGCTGTGCCGGAGGAGATGGAATCCAAGCTGGAGATTTTCACCCTCCTTGATAAAGTCTGCCGGCCGGCAACGATTATCGCCTCGAATACTTCATCGCTCAGCATCACCGAGATTTCCTCCGTTACCTATCGCGCCGCCAAATGCGTTGGGATGCACTTCTTCAATCCGGTTCACAAGATGAAGTTGCTGGAGATTGTGCGCGCCCTTGAGACCGACGACGACACACTATCCGCTGCCGTCGAAGTAGGCACGCGCATGGGCAAGGAAGTAGTGGTGATTAAGGAGTCGCCCGGATTCATCACCAGCCGCATCAATGCGCTGATCGGCAATGAAGCGTTCTATATGCTCCAGGAGGGCGTCGCGTCGCCGCAGGACATTGATAAGGCGATCAAGCTCGGACTCAACCATCCCATGGGCCCATTCGAAATGGTGGACCTCGTAGGTTTGGATACGCGCCTGCACATCCTTGAGTACCTCCACAAAACGCTGGGTGAAAAGTTCCGCCCCGCGCCGTTGATGGTGCAGTACGTCAAAGCGGGACGCTTGGGACGCAAAGCAGGTCGCGGTGTATATGCCTATCCCGGACAAGAACCGGGACGGCCAACTGTAACCGGCGGCAAGAAGTAATTCACTGCCGTTTTGAAGGGCGCGGCTTCAGCCGTGCCGCTCTTGCCGCCCCGGCAAACTCCAACACTTTTGTCAATTGCGGCAACTGCACTCCGAACGCTTCCGCAACCGGCTCTACCGGATGCTCGTCGGCGATGCTCTGCAGCACCTCCGCCAACGGCGCCAAGGTTCCCATCAGTACCAAGAGTCGCCTGTTCTTTCCTCGCATCACCCCGACCTCTGGGCACTTGGTCCAGTCCAGCTTTGCAGCCCGCTGCAGCCAACTCCCGGCGGGGGCTCCCGTGCCACGCTCGGCTGCCCGCGCAGGCTTGGCCTTTCCGGCAGGAATCCCATGACCTGCTTGTCGCTTCTGAGCCACTGGCGCCGCATTTGCCTGTAGCTTCTCCTCGGCCCAGGCTGTGTACGCCGCCACCACCGCCTGTGGTGGGTCATTCCCTGGCTGGCCGCTAATGTCTTGATCTGCCGCCTCTCAGCCGGAAAGGCCCACCTGAAGAGTATTTTTCGCTCGTCGTCATGGAACGGCCCGCTTCCGCAGATTTTTTCAACCACACTCCTTTAGAATCAATCAGCTAGTAGAAAATCCTCTGCAACCGATTGATTTCAGATAACTTACATGTATCGCAGAGACCAGTATAGACTTAAGTGCGATTTTGCGAGCATTTCGCAGCCAAAGTTGTAATACAACACATACAAGTCATACCGGTATGGTTATCATACTTTCAATACCTTCCATACAAGTATGACAAGAGGCAAATCCCGATCTCCTCGTCGGATCAGATTTCAAAGAGCGGTAAAGGGCATCGGCCCGATTAGGGACACCAATCCCTCGCCTCACAGGAGATGGTTTACAGGCTGCCTCGCGGCCTGCGGGTAATATCCGTGGCGTTTAGATTAGCCATAGCCGGACAACGTCAGAGTTTGAGGAGGCTGTTTGGATTCATCGGAGCGGACAACATTTCAGCGGCGACCTCGGGTCTGGTTGAGGAAGGTTGCCGCTGCCGCAGGCCGGGTCGAGCACGGGCAAGGCGGACAGTTCGTCAAGCCAGGCTGCAATGAGGTCGCGGGGCTTTTCGCGATTCTTTGCATACGCCGTACCGGTGGCCGACTTGATGACGGCCTCGGCGTCCGTCCTGACCGCCTGCCAGCGCTTTCTTAGTGGTTCGATCGTCATTGTTTACCGGGAGAGATGGATCGTGGCCCAATCGGTCAGCGTACTTTGACGAAGGTCGTTGAGTACACTGTTAACCGTGAGACCAGGCAAATATGACCGTGAGCATCAAGTTCTGATCAAGGGTGCCGAGCTACGAGAGCTGAAGGAGTTAGATCTAGCGGAATCGTTCGGGCTGGATCGTCGTATCGAGCGGTACCAAGGCAAACGGCGGTTAGGATTGTATCGTTGGGATCTGGAGGCCTTGTTGGGCGCATTGTCGTTAGCTTTGGATGAGCCTGATGATGATTATTCGCCACCGTTGAATAAGCGAGCGATCAAGAAGCTGCACGATCGACTGCAAGCGGAGTACGAGTCCGCCTATGGCAAAGACGGAATGGGAGCGGGTTGACTCTGCAGCCTGACTCAAACCGGGGCGGCGGCAAGGCCTGCCGAAGGCCCGGTCGCCACGATGTCGGGAACCGCGAAGGAAGGCGGGGGATGGAGTGAGGAACCGAGCGGCGCCTCCGGGGTAAGCGGCACGAGATCGAGAATCCTGTCTTGATCACGACCACACAGTAATTGCACCAAAACATCGAAGGGCTTTTTGCCCTGCTGTTTGGCGGTTTGCAAAATGCTGGTGAGCACCGCTTGGGCACGAGCTCCGCGTGGGGTACGGTTGCCGCCCCAGTTTTTGCGTGCCCCGATCAGGGCGCGGATGGCTCGCTCGCTGACATTGTTGGTGGCGTCCAGCCCCGGACAATAAAGAAAGGTGAACAGGTAGGGCCGCTCATGGAGCAGATGCTTGGCGAACCTACGATCGAGCTCATCCCGACCGGGGTGAGCCAACACCCGATCCAGGTTGACTTCCAGACGTCCGGTCGCGGTCCACAATCCGTGCAACGAGATCTCGTGGTTGTGGTAGCGGTCGCGTAAGGCCAGGGCTTGCTGCAACACGGCTTGCACCTTGCGGGGAAAGCGGGCGGCAGCCGGAGAAGCGATCTTGATCAGGTCTTCGCAGCGGCGAAGCAGATGCTGCAGGTAGCTCTGATGACCGGCGCGAAGAAATTGGTAATACGTCCTCCAACCGTCATGGGTCAACCAGCCCTCGTAGTCGGCCCCCAAGATAGACGCAGCTTGGGAAAAGCCTCGCCCGGGCAAAATGTCGCAGAAGGTTACCTGTTCACTGACCGCCACCCAGAGCCAGCGTAATTGCGCGGCCACATTCCAGCCGGTCTCATCGATGCCATTCACCATACTGCGGCGGGCGGCATTGCGCAGGGCATGCCAAGTCGGTTCTCCCCGCCGGGCCACTCGATCCACCGCCCGGCAAATCGTGCTGCGGTTCACCTGTAAGTGAAAGCCGTCTTGCAACACCGCGGCCACATCGGCATGAGGTATGCCCAGACCCTTATTCATCTGCACCGCCAGCGCCAGCGCGTCGGGCCCTAATTGCACCGCCGCCGCGCCTAAAGCGTCGGAGGTCTGGCGCGGATCCCGCCCTTGCACCCGTTTATGGCACTTCTGACAACGACAGATGGCAATATCGAAGCGTCGCCAGAAGGTCTGGCGCACGATTTCCTGTTGGTATTGCGATTCGATCCGCTCGACCTCCAGGGAGCCTCCACACTCACACTGCGCCGGAGGTGGTACCGCGATGACTTCGTCGACTTTGAGGGGAATGGCTTTGCTGTGCCGCTGGCCGTAGGCGGCGCCGGACTTGCGTCCTGGCGTTTGCGGATTCGCTTTGCGAGTGCCCCGGGAAAACGGTGCCGCTTGTCGCTTGTTGGCCCGGCGAGCTTCTTCCAGTTGTCGCTTCAGCTTTTCGTTCTCTTGCCGCAGCCGTTCCTGCTCCAGTTGTTTCTCTCGCTGCTCCAGTTGTTTCTCGCGCTGCTCCCACTGCTTCTCGCGCCGCCGCAACTGCTCGATTTCTTTCCGTAACTGTTCGTTTTCCTGGCGCGCCCCACGCCACCGCTCCTGCAGCGAAGCTACCTTCTGCTTCCACTCGCGCAGAGCGGCCATCGGATCAAAGGCCATGCAGTCCTACTCCCACACTTTCGCAACTTACCGTAACGAGGTGCGGGGGATTTGTCCAGCCTCATACCGATGCCGAATCTAATTGATTACCTTTCAGGTAAGACACATCGCCGGAGGGCCTATTTTCGCGGGTTCTAATACGGTAAACCTTGACGAACGGTGTAAGTGACGATTCTTGGCAATCACTTGCCCTAGCTTTTGCAGGCCGGGAACTCGCGCGATCAACCGCGAAAGACGCCTCTCAGGCAGAGTGTCAGGTGGAAGTTCGATCTGTTCGACGAGCTTAGGGGCCAGGCGAGCTGTCGAAATCAGCGTGGCCAACTTCCTGGCGGTAGCGAACACTGCAACATCTCCGCCCAGCCGTTGAGCGAGCTTGCGATAGTACGCTCCCAAGGCGGTCTGGCTGTGACGCAGCGAAAGCGCTGCCATGCGCAAGGCAGCCGCCA
>DATJKY010000628.1:0-18106 GCA_035490955.1 Terriglobia bacterium
AGTCGGGCTGTCTCGCGATAAGCAGCTCCGCGGACAACAAATGCAAACCAGTCGCTTGCGTCCATGTCGATAGTCTGGTGCATTTGCTCGATCGCCTGGTCGTATCGCCGGGTGAAATAGAGGCTCTGTCCCAAAGCACCCCAAGAGCCTGCCCTGAGCGGAGCGAAGGGGGGTGTCCCTAACAGATCGATGAATTGACCCACTACCCTCTTGGCTGGTCACTTGCGATGAAGCTCCAGGACTATCGGAAGCCGTGTGGAGGAAGAGGGCGGGCGAGACCGCGCTCCCAGGTTGCCTCGAACCGCGGACCTAAAGGTCTGCGCCAGCCCTATTGCCGTGTTATTTCGGAATCGATCTGCTAAGCGAGGACTGTCGCCGGTTGCGCAAACTCAGCCGACGCCGCCCGCCGACGGCGAATGCGAATCGCCACGGTCTGCTCCTGGCAGCGCGAGTAAAGCGCACAGTTCAGGCAGTCGTGATTGATCTTCATGGGAAAGTTCTCGCGCGCGGCCGGGCGGAAGCCGCACTTTATGAAAAACTCAGGAACACGAGTGAGGGCAAAAACGGTTCTCAAGCCGAGTTGTTCGGCCTCTTCCAGAAGGCGACCGGTAAGGGCGCGGCCGACGCCGCGCCGCTTGATTCCAGGAGTGACGCAGAGCGAACGGATCTCAGCCACCTTGTCATCGTACAGCTTGAGGGCTCCACAGCCGAGCAGGCGCCCTCGCTTTTCGGCCACCAGAAAGCTTCCGAGGCTGTCCCGGACATCTTCCACGGTGCGGGGCAACATGGTTTGTTCCGCGGCATAGTGATGAATCAGCTCGGAGAGCGACGCGGCATCCTTTGACTTTGCTTGACGTATCTTGATCAGTTCTCCCCCATCAACAGAATGAGCAGCGCTTTCTGCACGTGCAGGCGATTCCCGGCCTGATCGAAGACAAGCGAGCACGGCGAATCTATCACCGCGTCGACTACCTCCAGTCCCCGGTGGGCCGGCAGGCAGTGCATGAAGACAGCTTCCGGATCGGCTGCCCTCATCAATGTCTCGGTCACCTGGTAAGGCGCGAAGACTTGGGCGCGGCCGTCAGCCTCATGCTCTTTTCCCATGCTGGCCCAGACGTCCGTGTACACCGCATTGGCGCCGTCTACCGCATCGTATGGCTCGTGGCCGATCCTGATCCGGGCCCCAGTCTGGCGCGCGAAGGTCCTGGCTTCCTCCACGACTTGCGCCTGGGGCTCGAACCCCGGAGGTGTGGCGACCTGAACCGAGACGCCGAGCTTGGCGCCAGCGACCATAAGCGAGTGGCACATGTTGTTACCGTCGCCGACGTAAGCCAGCTTCAGGCCCCTGAGGCGCCCGAACTTCTCCTCCAGTGTGAAGAAGTCAGCGAGCGCTTGGCAGGGGTGAAGGAGATTACTTAGCCCATTGATCACTGGAATGGAAGCGTTGTCTGCCAGCTCGACAATCGATCGATGGGAGAAGGTGCGCGCCATAATGCCGTCTACCCAGCGCTCGAGGTTGCGGGCGATGTCTTTGATGGCTTCGCGGTCGCCGAGATGCTGGGTGGCGTGATCGAGATAGAGGGCGAACCCTCCCATGCTTGTCATGCCCACCTCGAAGGTGGTCCGGGTGCGCAGGGATGGTTTCTCAAAGATCATGGCCAACTGCTTCCCCTGCAAGGCGTGTGTGTAAGCACGGGGCGCAGCTTTTACGTCCGCCGCGAGCTCATAGATCATGTGCAGGTCCTGCCGGGTCAGCTCGCTCTCCGCGATCAGGTCCTGGACGCTGAGCCTTTCCTGTACCGTGGCTTTCGCCGGAGCAGCCAATGCGAGTTTCATGTGTGCACCTCCTAAAAGCAGTGGCTAGTGGTCAGTGGCTAGTGGCTAGTCGCAACTAGCCACTGGCAACGAGCGACTGTTCTTGGATGCCGGCCAGGATTGGCCGCAGGGCAGCCATCAATTCATCAACGTGGCGCCGCTCCAGAACGAGCGGCGGCAGAAAACGCAGCACCTTCGTCTGTGTGCAATTCAATATGAAACCGGCTTCGAGGGCCTGCCGCACCACATCCTTGCAGGGCACGGAGAGCTCGGCGGCCAGCATCAGCCCTTCTCCACGCACCTCGCGGATCACCGCGAGTTCCCGGCGGAGCAGCTCCAGTTGCTGCTGGAAGTAGGCGCCAACCTCTCGAACGTGCTCGAGGAAGCCGCGACGCTCGATGATTTCCAGGACTTTCAGCGCCACGCGGCACTGCAACGGCCCGCCGCCGAATGTTGTGCCGTGCAGTCCCGCTGAAAAGGCCTGGGCCACGCCCTCGCGAGCAATGATGGCGCCTAGTGGCAAACCGGCGGCCAGAGATTTCGCCACCACAACCACGTCGGGCTTCAACCCATAGCGCTTGAATTCAAAGAGCATACCCGTGCGACCCAGGCCGCACTGAATTTCGTCGCTCACGAGCAGCGCGTCGTGAGCGCGTGCGAGGGCCTCGCCCGCCTTCAGGAATTCCTCGCTGATCTTCACCACACCACCCTCGCCTTGAATTGTCTCCACAATCAGCGCCGCGACGCGGGGCGTGAAGCACTCACGCAGGTGAGCCACATCGTTCAAACGTACGAACCGCACTCCGGGCAGCAGCGGCTCAAAAGGCGCGCGATACTTCTCCGGCCAGGTCGCCGCCAAGGCGCCCGAGGTCCGGCCGTGAAAGGAGTTCTCGACGGCAAGTATTTCATAGCGCTCGAACGGCTCAGCAGGATGGTTCTTGCGCGCGTAAGCTCGAGCCAGTTTGATAGCGCCCTCAGTAACCTCCGTGCCGCTGTTGCCAAAAAACACGCGGTCCAGTCCCGCCCAACGCGCGAGGCGTTCCGCCAGCGGGGCTTGGTAACGGTGGTAAATCAGGTTCGAGACGTGGAGCAGCGTCTCCGCCTCGTCGCGCAGCACAGCGAGCACCTCAGGATGCGCGTACCCCAGGGCGTTCACCGCCAGCCCGCCGAAGAAGTCCAGGTATCTCTTACCCCGGTCGTCGTAGAGGTAGCAGCCCGCGCCCCGCACCGCCAGGATCGGCAGGCGCTCGTAGGTCGGAATAAGAGTGCGCTGTTCCAATGCCGAGATGTCGTCAAAACTCATAGAGCTACGAACCGCAGACCCCAAAGACGGGGTCTGCGCTACACCTCTCCCTTCACAATTCGTGTACCCACCAGCGCCCCGTCTTCGACCACGCGCCGCAGACCTTCGCGCGCTGTGGGCGAGATCACGTCGATCTCACCCACATTATGGCGAAGCGTGCGCGCGCAGGACCGAAGCTTGGGGATCATCCCGTCGCGAACGACTCCCCGGCGGATCAGGCTCGGAATCTCGTTCAGCTTGATGATCGGAAGCCTTCGGCGCTCCGCGTCCCACACCCCGCCCGACTCCGTCACATACAGCAGCCGATCGGCACGTAACGCTGTGGCGAGCGCGGCAGCCAGATCGTCGGCGTTCACGTTCAGATATTCCCCACCCGGGGTCAGACCCAAGCTGGCCACCACCGGCACCAGGCGCGACTGGAACGCCAGGTGCAGAATCCGAGTGTCGACTCTCTGCGGCCGCCCCACGAATCCCAGACTCTTGCGCCCTCCGTTGACGCCGACGGCGAGCTTCCGCGCCGTTACCAAGCCGGCGTCACCGCCACAGATGCCCAGCGCTCGTTGGCCTTGAGCTTCCAGTTCAGCCACCCACTGCTTGTTGACGATTCCCGCCAGCACCATAAGGGCCACGTCTCGCGTCGCCGCGTCCGTCACTCGCAGGCCGTCGTGGAACTCCGTCGCGATGCCCAGCCGCTCGAGCGCCTGGGTGAGCATTCTGCCCCCTCCGTGCGCCACCACCACCTGGTGGCCCGAGCTTGAGAGTGCGGCGATCTGCCGTGCCAGTTGACGACGCAGCGCGCGGTCCTCGGCCGCGTGGCCTCCAATTTTGACCACCAACCTCATTTCAGACCCGTCTCCTCGGCAAAGCCGAACATCAAGTTCATATTCTGGACCGCCTGGCCCGCCGCGCCTTTGCCCAGGTTGTCGAGGGCAGAGACAATCACCAGCCGCCTCGTCAGCACGTCCAGGGCGAACCCCAGATCAGCGTAGTTCGTGTGCGCCACCGCCTGGATTTCCGGCAATCGGCCCTCATCGTAAACGCGCAGGAGCGGAGCCCAAGCATAGAAGTCCCGATAGAGCGCGGTCACTTCTTCCAGCGTCCGATGCCCTGACAGGCGGACGTAACTGGTGCTCAAGATGCCGCGCGTGATGGGCAGCAGGTGGGGGGTGAACGTGAAGCTGCCCTCCTCCAGCCTGAGCGCCTGGAGGATTTCGGGCACATGCCTGTGGCTGAACAAACCGTAGGCGCGACAATTCTCATTCACCTCGACGAAATGCAGTGCGTCGCTGGGAGCCCGGCCCGCGCCGCTCGCGCCCGATTTGGAGTCGCAGACTACGCCGGCGGTAAGGTCTAACCAGCCCGCGGCGGCAAGCGGCGCCAGAGCCAGGATGATCGACGTGGCGTAGCATCCTGGATTCGACACGAGTTGCGCCTTTCGCACAGCCGGAACGTTCAATTCCGGAAGACCGTAGACGGCCTGGCCCAGCGCGGCAGCGGCATGATGCTCGAACCCGTACCAGCGCGGGTAGGCACCCGCGTCCTCTAGACGGAAGGCACCGCTGAGGTCCACCACGCGCACTCCGCGCTCTAGCAGTTGTGGCGCCACGTCGTGCGAGACCTCGTGTGGCGTGGCGAGAAAGACCACGTCCAACTCGGCTCCGTCCAGTTCCTCCGGGCGGAGCGGATCCGAGATCAATCCCCGCCCGCGCAGCACCGGATGGAACTGTTCGAGAGGCCGGGCTCCCTGTCCGTCCCGGCCCGAGGACATCAACCGCGCGAGACGGACGTAAGGGTGGCGCGAGAGCAAAGTAACCAACTCGCGGCCCACATAGCCCGTCGCTCCGACGATGGCGGCGCGAACGACGGGCGAAGGCGCAACGGCCTCTTCCCTTAATAATTCGCGCTCAACGACTGTCTCCAACACCAACCGGGCCCTCCCACACTCGACACTCATAATTATGCATTAGAGGTATAAATATGCCGAAGGGTTGCAGCCCTGTCAACAATTTTTTCGCCGCATTGTAGGGGCACCCCTTGTAGGTGCCCTTTTTCCCCTCGACGCTTCTAGGCTGCCGCGCGCAAGAAGCTGTGAAAAAATCCGGTCTTATTGGCTGGCGCACAGCTTCAGGTGTGCTCTTTTCAGGAGTTAATGCCAGCCTCGCAGACCCAAAGGTCTGCGCCAGCCGATTTCTTCGCACCTTCCGAGGTGGCACCCACAAGCAGTGCCCCCACGTCGCGGTGAGAACCGTTGAAATCCTTCGTGCTTCGAAACGTATAAGGAAACAGGATGGGAGGGCGCGAGCTATGAACCGTGTTGCGTTATTGCTTGTGATCGGACTGTGCCAACTGTTGTTCCCGGGTTCTGATACTCTCGCTTCGCTCTCTGACGATCCGGCCCTCATGGCGGCGCGTCAAGCTCGAGACCATGGCAATGTGCAGGCCCTTCGTGGCGCCACGGAGACGGTTCAGAGTGAGGCGTCGCACCAGAATTCCTTCGAGGCCTACTTGCGTCTGGCCCTTTTCGAAGATTGGATGTGTGAGGCGGCTTACGACCATCAGGACAATAAACTGGTGAAGCAGGCGGCGCAGGCGGGCATTGCCGCGGCCCGAGAGGCGGTGAAGCTGAATCCGAATTCATCTGACGCACACTGGCTGCTCAGCGAACTCTTGGGGAAGTTGATTCCCCATGTGTTGGGTGGCGGCCCGCGCTTCGGGCCGCAGTCGACCCGCGAAGCCGACCGCGCTATCGAGCTGGATCCCAGGAACGCCCACGCCTACATTGCCCGTGCTTACAACTACTTCTTCACACCGGCGATGTTCGGTGGCAGCAAACCGAAGGCGGTGGAGATGCTGAAGAAGGCGGTCGAAATCGATCCAGCGTCGGATGCGGCCGATACTGCCCACATCTTACTGGCACAAGCCTACTTTGACTTAGTCCAACGGGACGATGCCCTTCGTGAGATCCAGGAGGCGCTGCGGTTGAACCCTGAGCGACGTTGGGCCCAGAACGTCAACCAGCAGATCACGCTCGGAAAGAAAGAGTAGCGGGGAGCGTTTCATATGCCATGAACCGGCCTGTAGGGGTGGGGCTTGCCCTACCCTCGGTTTTCCGGCTTGGTAGCGCCGCGGTTCGATGGGCAACGCTGCGGCTCTTCGAGTTTTCTTAGGCAAAGGAAATGAAAGAACCGCAAGGTTGAAAGGCGAACTTTGCGCTACACAGACTGTAGAAATTCTCCACACTTCCGAGATAGCCTGTGCAATCGAGAAACATCAACCGGCTTGAATTCCGAGCTCCTGACTGTCCTGGGGCAGGTCTAACAGCTTCACACCATTTGAGTTAGCTAGGGCTTTGCGTGGGTGGCATGGCGCGTGCTTAGGAGGCTCGTCGGGGCCTCGTTCGGAGAATCCGTCCCGGCTGGTGTTCGCTGCCGAAGGTTCGTCGATAAGAACAAAATGAAGTACTCCTACATTGCGAAATCGGCCTTGAAGCAGCTCCGAACGGGTTTCAAGCTCCCCTATATGGTGATGTTCGAAACCACCCTGATGTGCAATATGTTTTGCGAGTATTGCATCTTCGGCGAGGCAGGCAAGTTCAACGATCTGCAGACGCGTGCCATTCGCGAGCGCATCTTTCGGCGCATTGACGAGTTCTGTGAGATGGGCATCTTCGCCTTGAGCTTCTCGGGGGGCGAGCCGCTCTTGAATCCAAGCACTTGCGATTATATCGCCTACGCGACCGACAAAGGCATGTGGACCTCCATGCCGACAAACGGCTTGCTGATCCGGAAATATGCCGACGGCGTTGCCCGGCTCGACATGCTGGAAGTGTCCATCGATTCGCTCAATGCACGGCGATTTGCCAAACGTCGTGGCGTCGACGGTCTCGGGAGGATCATTGACAACCTCGACTTTGTCCTAAAGAAACGCAGGCCGTTCACCACTCAGATCAACGCCGCGGTGAACCTGGAGAACCTTGACGACCTGCCTGAGCTGGCCGAGTTCTGTCGGGAGCGCAGCTTGGTGCTGCATCCGGAAGCGGTCCACAATGTGATGCGCGACGGCGAGAACCTGCCGGATGCCGAGTTGCACGGTGAGCAGATTGACCGGGTCGAAATGGTGCTTCGCGATTTACGCTCGAAATATCCCAAGAACGTTCGCTTCTACACCCACTACTACGAGTTCTACCGCAACGGAGGGTTTGGAAAGCAATTTCCTTGCCGGCACCCCTCCAAGCTTGTCTCCATGAAGCCGGATGGCTCCATCCACCTCCCCTGCGCCTTCGTCACTCTGCATAAGTCCCAGGCGCCGTTGAAGGAGATCTTCGCCTCGGAGGCAGTCAGGAAGATCGTCGACCAGGAAATCACGCTGTGGGACTTTTGCAAGGGGTGCAAGATCGGGTGCCCGTATGAGGTCAGCGCATTCACCAACAGTCCCATGTTGGCTGTTGAATCGGCGCTGGATTTTCTGAGAATCGGCTGAATCCCAGACGAAGCCTGCACCTATTCGTGACCTTCCTTAGTTCGACTGCGTTCGCCGTCAGCATCTAGATCCCGCAGGTTTCACGCCCCACGCAGATTGTGATTTGACGGGTAGCACACAGAATCGTATAAAATCGTGGCGTGGAACTCTTAACCCCGAAAGAGGCAGCCAAGCTCCTAACCGTCAGCTACCCGACCATCAAGCAGTGGATTTATGCCGGCAAGATTCGCTCCGTGAAGACGCCGGGTGGGCATCACCGCATCCCGCGAAGCGAGGTCGGGCACCTCATTGGGCGCAAAATGGCGCGCGCGCCCGTTCTCGAAGAGCGGTCCAGCTTGGACGCCATCAGCGGCAGGAACAAGCTGCAGGGAACCGTTACCCAGGTCAGGGTGGAGGGATTGCTCGCCGAGGTCACCATCGACGTAGGAGAGCAGACGATTACCTCAATCATAACCAGCAACGCTTGCAGGCAGCTGGGGCTGAGAAAAGGCATGCGTGCCATTGCCCTCATCAAAGCCACGGAGGTCATGATCATCCGAGGCTG
Source organism: Terriglobia bacterium (assembly GCA_035490955.1). Classification (GTDB taxonomy): domain Bacteria; phylum Acidobacteriota; class Terriglobia; order UBA7540; family UBA7540; genus DATJKY01. Next base: position 8,142 of record DATJKY010000628.1, read on the forward strand.
AGTCTGCCGCACTTGCTGGAATTGTGGACACTGATTTGTGCGCTCTTCGATTGAAACCTGCCCTTTTTATCGCCTTCGCGGTCCTTTGGGGGGCGGCAACAGGCGCGACGAACGGGCAGCCTCGCCAGATCGTGGTGTCGGCAGCCATCAGTCTAAAGGAGGCTTTCAGTGAGATAGGCGGCCTTTATCAGAGCCGAACGGGTGGCGAGGTGACCTTTAACTTTGCGGCCTCAGGTGAACTGGAGAAGCAGATCGAAGCCGGGGCGCCCGTCGATGTTTTCGCGAGCGCCAGTGAGAAGGAGATGGATCAACTCCAGGCGAAGCGGCTCATCGACGAGGCGTCCCGAGCTAACTTCGCGCGTAATACTCTGGCGCTGGTCATCCCTGCCGGCTCCGAGGTGGCACTGCACTCTTTTGCGGACCTTGCCTGGCCGAGCGTGAAGAGAATCGCGATCGGCAATCCCAAGACCGTCCCGGCCGGACAATACGCCCGGCAGTTGCTCGAGAAAATGCAGCTCTGGCCGAAGGTTGAATCCCGGCTCGTACTGGCGGAAAACGTGCGCCAAGTGTTGGATTATGTTGTGCGCGGGGAAGTAGAAGCAGGGATTGTTTACTCGACGGACGTCCAAATCGCCCACGGCAAAGCCACGTTAGCGGCGCGGGCTACTGATCTCGATGTTGACCCCATCCAGTATCCTATCGCCTTGGTAAAGGACAGCGTCAACTCTCGAGCCGCCCGGCAGTTTGTGGACCTTGTGCGAAGCCCGGAGGGGATTCGAATCCTGGAGAAACACGGCTTTCTGGCCGCCAAGTAGGGAATGATCTGGCCCGCGTTCAAGCTCTCGCTGTTGGTCGTAAGCCTCACTACCGTTTTTGTCGCGGTGGTCGGGACCGCCTGTGGCTTTCTACTTGCCAGGCGGCAGTTCCGTGCCAAGGAACTCTGCGACGCCGTATTGACGTTGCCGATGGTACTGCCTCCGACCGTGACGGGGTACTATCTGATTGTGCTTCTTGGAAAGCGCGGATTGCTGGGGCGATATCTTTACCAGCTGACGGGTTGGACGCCGGCCTTCACGTGGCAGGGGGCGGTGGTGGCCGCCGGTGTGATGTCGCTGCCTATTATGGTCAAATCGGCACGCGCGGCCCTCGAGTCCGTTGATGCCCGCTATGAAATGGTCTCCTTCAGTCTGGGCAAAGGCGAGTTCGAGACTTTCTTTCGCGTAACACTCCCATTGGCTTTGCGCGGCTTGCTGGCCGGCATCGTTTTGACCTTCGCTCGCGCCTTGGGGGAGTTTGGCGCCACCTTGATGCTCGCCGGGAACATTCCCGGGAAAACTCAGACGATGCCCTTGGCGATTTTCGAAGCCTTCCAAGCGGGAGAGGACCGGCAGGCCCAGGTGCTGGCTCTGATTCTCACTTTCGCCTCGATCGCTGCGATCTATCTGACCAACATTCTGACGCGTTCCCCGAAAAGCGCCTGATCCGATGCTCCGTGTTGACTTCAAGAAACAGTTCAAGACTGGCGGGCGGGTAAGCTTCAGGCTGGAGGCCAGCTTCGTCGTACAGCAAGGCATTGCGGTGCTGTTTGGTCCCTCAGGTTCAGGTAAAACTACCATACTGCGCTCGATCGCAGGCCTGGTGATTCCTGACGACGGGAGGATCGAACTGGATAACCAGGTGTACTTTGATTCGGCAGCCGGAATCAGCCTGCCCATCCAGAAGCGAAGCATCGGGTTCGTGTTCCAGGATTACTTGCTATTTCCCCACCTTACCGCCTTGCAGAACGTGGTATACGGCATAAGGTCGGTCGCGAGCGGTGGCAGACGTGACCGGGCACGCCACTTACTGGAGATTCTGGGCATCGGAGATACAGCGGATCGTTACCCACGCCAGCTCTCGGGAGGCGAACAACAGCGGGTGGCGCTGGCGCGCGCTTTGGCGTCGGACCCCGCCATTCTGCTGCTCGACGAGCCGTTGTCGTCTCTCGACGCAGCCACCCGCCTGCGGTTGTTGGAAGAGATTGTTGACGTACAGCGCAAAACGAGGATCCCCTTCGTTTATGTCACCCACAGCCCCGTTGACGCCGTTCGAGCCGGCGACTCAGCGCTCATCTTGGATTCCGGTCGAATCATACAGGAAGGGAAACCATTGGAGGTTTTCAACGCACCTCGAAACTTAGCGGCTTCCCGCGCTGTCGGGAACGAGAACGTCTTACTGGGGAGGATTTGGGACCACCAAGAAGAGGAAGGAATCAGCGTGATTGACTTCGGCGGATGCCGGCTTGTGACCCCTCACAACTCAATGAGGAAGAACTCCCCCGTCACCATTGGGATTCGCTCTGACGATATCATTATTTCGCGTGAGCCGATCCGCCAAACCAGCGCGAGGAATATGCTGGAAGGCACCGTTACCGATGTCGTTGGCGATGGGTCGGAAACCAACGTGCTTACGTGGTGCGGAGTCAGCCTCAAAGTACGCGTCACCGCGCAGGCGATCAAAGCCCTCGGCCTTCAGCCGGGAGTGAAAGTCTATCTCCTGATTAAAGCGAGCTCTTGCCACGTGCTTTCCTGAAAGAAAAGGGTTCCCACGGCGCCCCGTGGTCAGCGGGGCGCCAGCTGGGCACCGTGCTTACCTCACTGCTCCTGTAAACAACAACAACCAAAAAGCTGGCGGCAATGAAGGTCCACAATTTGGCGGCGGTAGCTTGATGGGTCTCGCGCTCCCGACAGTTGCAAACGTCAACAGTAGAATTGCGAATCCCGAACAGAGTGACTTCTTCATGATTTTTCTCCCCCTCAGTTTAATTCGTGCCGGGCAAGGGCTGATTTTGGCCATCGATCTAAAGTTCGTGTCGCTTTCCGCAAGGTAGCCAATGGCTTTCTTTGGAACTCGCCACGATCAGCCTCCCCGTGGTTCGTTGTCCGGTGGAAGCAAGTGAGAGACCACATCACACCAGGCCAGCAAAACGTCATAGCCAACGTGAAGGGCCGAGCATTAGACCTTCGAACGCCTTAATCTTAAGAGAGGTGGCTTGATCGCCCATTGGGTATGGCCTGGGATCGTCAACTGTTTGGGTATCAGCGGATTGCAGGGCTGGAGTAGCCGCTTGTCGTTTCGATAGCGTCCGCTGTCAAGGGGCTGTCTACAACCACGCCGACGATTGTGCGCGGTGTCTTCAACCCCGGATTTGCGCATTACGTGTACGCCGGGGAAGCAGAATGTGGCTTAGGCCCAGTTCCTTTACGGGATATTCCGTTCCGATTTGAAAACCGAAACTGAGCACTCTTAATTCGTAGAGGAAAGTCTAATGGTCGTCTCTGAGGCCGGCTGAGCCGGAAACGCTGAGCGCGAATGGAGGGCGGGGGCTTCCCTCGACTCGGTCGAGGACGGTGAGCCATTCGACTACGCTCAGGGCGGTGAGGCTTGTCGAACGGCAAAGTCGCATGATGTCCCGGCTTGAGGCCGACCCGAGGGTCGGCTACCTAACGTCACGCCGAACCATTAATCAGGGGATTAAACGCCATAACCTTCCGGCAAATAGGCGGGGCGGCTAAACTTCATGCCTGACGCAAGGCCCCTTTGCTAACACGTTGACAATACAGCTCTTAATAACGCGCACTGGCCAACTGGCTGCGGAAAATTACCATGATGGGTATAAATTGAGCTATTATTTAAAACGGAGGTATTTACGATGCAAGACGCCAACCCAGGCGGCGAGGAACAAAAGGCTTCCCACCGAGACCAAGCGCGCTGGCTGCCCAAGTCCTATGTTTTCACGCTTGCTCTCGGAACCGCGCTCATTGGAGGTTTCACTTCGTACGTCATTCATCGTGATTACCGGACAGCTCTGACCCTCTGGAGGTCTCGCCTCTCTTGTGCGGTCCATGCTAGAACTTGGATGTTGCGGAACTCACTTCAGCAGAGCCAGGATGATGCGCAAGTCCTGGCTGACTTCGCTCCCACCAGAGAATTGTTACTGTCCGAGAAGAACGGAAGTGGAGCTTCCGTCCCAGGGGCCACTGCGTTGAAGCAAGTCAGGGGCCTATTCGATGATTACAACAGGGTCTACCAATACGCCGCCGTTTGCTTACTCGACGCTGAAGGACGAGTCGTGGTTCAAGCGATGGACTCGACGGCATGGACCACCGTGGTCGGAAGCGCACAATTCAAAGAGCTCGTCCGAGCTGTAGTACGCAGCCGGCACTATACAGTAGACATGCTCCAAGTATCTTCAGAAGAGCGCGCCCTTATCTTCATGATGCCCGTACTTCCCGGCATCGCAGCCAATAAGTCGGGCCCCGGACCAACTTCCCCTGTGGGTGTTGTGGCGATTCTCGACCCTCTTGCTCGGGAACTCATTCCGCTGCTTAGGTCCGAGCACGTTTCGCCCAACGCGGAAACTCTGTTGTTCTGGCTTCAAGACGGTGAAGGCCGCTACGTTTCGCCGCGGCAGTACCCCTCGTCCGGTTCGGCCCATCGTGTCTCCTCACCGGATACGCTACAGCGGGCAGTTCCCTTAGCGGTTGAAGATGACGCCGTTTTTGGGCAGTTCGTCGACTATCGGGGAGTTGCGGTGATGGCCGCAATGCAAAGGATTCCTTCATTGGCAAGCGTCGTGGTTTGCAAGGTTGATCGCAAAGAAGCGCTTGCCGATTTTCATCGTACCGTCCGTCTCCAAGTCATGGCGGCGGCAGCCACACTGGTAGTCTACGTTGGACTGATTTTATGGCGCAGACGGAACGCCCTTGCTCGCGAGATGAAAGAAAGGCTCGCCCATCAGCAGGCTATTCTTACCGAGCGCCTACGAACGGAAGCATTGCTGCGAACAGTCAATGACACATTGGAGACGAAGGTAGCGGAGCGAACGGCCCAGTTGGCCAAAGCGAACGACCGGTTGCGTCTGGAGCTCGATGAGCGCGAGAAAGCCGAGCAAGCGTTGCGGGCAAGCGAAGAGCGCTACCGCGATCTTATCGAGAACGCTGGGGACATCATTTACACTCACGACCTGCAAGGAAATTTCACCTCGCTGAATAAGGCGGGCGAGCGATGCCTGGGATACGCTCGAGACGAAATCCTCGGAACAAACGTGGTACAGATTGTGGCAGCCGAATACAGGGACTTAGCGCTGCAGATGACTCGACCCCAACGCCGAGATCCAGAAGCAAACACCTACGAACTGGAGACGATCTCAAAGGAGGGACGGCGGCTGATACTGGAGGTCAGACCCAGGGTCATTTGTGACAATGGGACGGCCATAGGGGTACAGGGAATAGCCCGCGACCTAACGGAGCGGAAGCGGCTGGAGCAACAGTTCCTGCAAGCACAGAAGATGGAGGCCGTGGGGCGACTGGCCGGCGGTATCGCCCATGATTTCAACAACCTGCTGACCATCATTCTCGGGTACTGCGAGGTGGTGTTAGATCAACTTCCCCTCGAGAGTCGCTTCAACAACCAGCTCACCGAGATCAAGAAGGCCGGGAAGCGGGCGGCATCACTGACCGCACAACTGTTGGCCTTCAGCCGGCGGCAGGTCGTGACTCCACAAATGCTTGATGTGGACACTGTGGTTTCCGACATGGACAGCATGCTGCGGCGACTGATCGGAGAGGATATCAACCTAACGACGAAGCTTGGAGTGGGCCCTGGGCGCATAAGGGCTGATCGAGGCCAGGTCGAGCAGGTCATCCTCAACTTGGCGGTCAACGCGCGCGACGCCATGCCGCTGGGCGGCAGCCTGATCATAGAAACCGCTAGTGCCGACGTCAGTGAAACCAATGCGCCGCCAGAAGTTCCCGTCAGGCCAGGGCGTTACGTCATGTTGCTAGTGAGCGATACTGGGCACGGAATGGATGCCCAGACCCAGTCGCATATCTTCGAGCCTTTCTTCACAACCAAGGAAAAGGACAAGGGAACAGGACTGGGCTTGGCGACGGTGTACGGGATTGTGAAGCAGGCTGGGGGTTACGTGTGGGCGGAAAGCGCGCCTCAGCGGGGTACGACATTCAAGATCCTCCTTCCACAGGAGGACGGGGTTACCTCACGAGAGCCCAAGCCTGATCCTGCTCCATCCGAGCTGCCCACCGGCGCCGAGACGATATTGCTGGTCGAAGACGAGGAAACCGTGCGTCTGCTTTTGCGTGAAGTTCTGGAAAGAAGTGGCTATAGGGTCCTAGAGGCTCGTCGAGGAGATGAAGGCCTTCAAATCGGCGAGCGGACGAGAGAACCCATCCAACTGCTGGTCACCGACGTCATCATGCCGCAAATGGGCGGCGCTGAACTGGCCCGACGGCTCGCTTCCTCGCACCCTGAGACACGCGTACTCTTCATGTCCGGGTACACGGACGGAGCCCTCAGCCACGACGAAGTCTTTCCAGAAGACGCTGCCTTCATCCAAAAACCGTTCACTCCGGATGTGCTTGCGAGGAAGGTACGCGAGGTGCTCGAGCGGAAGGCACTAGCCTCCCCACGCCTCACGACTCCTTAAGAACGGCGCCAGCCTGGGCAAAGTGTAACGGTCAAGACAGTTCCGGCTACAAAATGACAGATCGTTATCTTCGATAGCATGAAGTGGTTTCTTTTCGGCGATGGTAAGAGATCCAGCGGTCGATCGAACACACCAAATCAGGCCATCTTCATCTGCATTGCACACCTGCCCACACGAAGAACATTTCGTCTCTGACATTAGCCCCCCCAACTTTCAAAAAATGCCTGGTTTGACTATAATCTAAACTCTAGCCCTCTGATCTGATGAAGATCTGAACAAACGCGTCGGGTTTTCTGAGTGACTGCGGAGGCCGACGCCGCTGCCGCCCAGTCAGCCATGAAAGGGCCAAAGAGTGTTGTCGCAGGCCCTTATCGGAATGGTTGACGTGACCGCCCTTTCTCCCGGTCCTGGCGGTTCGGGGCAGTTAATCATAAAGATAAATCATAATCAACGTGTAATTCGAAGTCAAGTAGGAATAGTATGTATTCCGAGAAAAAAGGAACAGTGTGTCGGACAGACAGGGTTACTGGCGGCAGCCTGCTGACAGCCGCCCGGCCTTACGGTACCATTGGGCAGCGTGCGGCAACGATACCCTGAGATTACCGGGTTTGTCCTGGCGGGCGGCGCCAGCAAGCGCATGGCCCGCTCAAAGGCGCATCTGTTGATTGGCCATGAAACCATGGTAGAGCGTCAGATTCACTTGCTGCGCTCTCTCTGCCGGTCGGTTGCAGTGCTCGGTCCGCCCGAGAACTTCAGAAGCATCGGGGTGCCGGTGTTGGCTGACCGGTTCCCGGGCCGCGGTCCGCTGGCCGGGCTTTACACCGGACTGCTGCACACGCACAGCGAGTACAATCTCTTTCTGAGTTGCGACCTCCCTTTCATGAGCGTTCGCTTTCTCCGCTACCTGTGCGAACGAGCCCTAGATGGTGGTGCCGATGCGACCGTACCCGAGTCACGCCGCCACGGTTTTCATCCTCTCTGTGCCGTGTACCGCCGCCGGGCACGGTGGGGTATCCGGGCCAGCCTGCTAGCCGGTCAAAACAAGGTTAGCAGTTTCTTCTGGCGTGTGCGGCGGCAAGTCCTGACAACTGGGGAGATGGCGCGAGCGGGCTTCGGCCTGCGAGTCTTTGATAACATGAATACGCTCGAAGAGTACGAGGCGGTCAAGAAGTGGATAGCGGTAGCCCGGTCCTGAATCCTGAACGATGGAGCATGTATGGTGAGCGCCTCTCAGAGCTCGGAACGCTAGTCGTCCTGTTTGAACGGAGGACGACTAGCTCTCACTTCTGCTTATGGATCTTCTGCATGCGCCTGTGCTCTTTTTTGCCGCGGCGCTCGCCGGAATACTGAATTCTGTGGCAGGGGGCGGGAGTTTCGTCTCATTCCCGGCGCTCATCTTCACCGGTGTTTTACCCATTCCCGCGAATGCCACTTCAACAGTCGCGCTATGGCCAGGGTCGGTTGCCGCCCTCGGAGCCTACCGAAAAAGACTTCCACGAAGTGTGCGCGTTGTCGTTGCGCTCAGCCTGACAAGCCTCATGGGAGGCATGCTGGGTGCTGTGCTTCTGCTGCACACTCCCCAGGCCACGTTCATGCATCTGGTTTCTTACCTGTTCGGAGTCGCCACCCTGCTCTTTACTTTCGGTAAGAGCCTCACGCAGGGGGTCCACCGCCTCGTCCAGGCGGTGGGGCCGCTGTCCTGGCCCGCGCTTACTGGCGTCGCGCTCCTGCAACTCGGGATCGCCGTCTACGGAGGCTTCTTCGGAGGAGGAATAGGCATCCTGATGCTCGCCCTTCTTGAGATGATGCACATGGGGGACATTCACGCCATGAACGGAGTGAAGTCCTTGCTGGCCGCCGCCATCAACGGCGCAGCGGTGGTCACCTTCATCGCGGCGGGCGCCGTCGTCTGGCCTCAGGCAGCGCTGATGATCGTAGGCGGGATCCTGGGTGGCTACAGTGGCGCGCACCTGGCTCAGCGGATGCCGACGCGGGTGGTGCGGGGCTTTGTCATCAGCGTCGGCTGCTTTATGACGCTCTACTTCCTGTGGAAATATTAATGGCGCTTGTAAGCCACGCGCCGCTGGTCGCGCGTGTTAGCTATCAGTCCTCTTGGCAGGGGTGTGGAGCCCGGGCACCGAGTGCACCTTTGGCGGTACGAAGGCACCACAGCAATCTCGCCGCTGCAGCGCCATCGGTTCTCCGGCCGCTCTCCAGTTCCCTGGTTTACAGACATGGAAATCGCGCCAGCCATGTCGAACTTAAGCGTCGGCAAAGTGTCCAGCTCCCCTAGGAGTTCAAGTGGCCTTCGAGTTCGAATTTCGGTAACGATTCTTTCAAGCTGCACCGGATGCCCTTCCACTCCCTCGACGTACGCTTCGGCTTGAGGTTCAATCCGAGTGAAATAATCTTTCACATCCGGGGCCACAAGCTCGGTCGTGACTATCACCGCATGGTCCGGGGATAAAAGGGGGGAACCAAATTCATCAGTCCGAAGTGTGGCCGGCCTTTAGAGCCTCATCGGCGGGGACGCGGTAAAGAAATCTATATCAGTCTCTATATCTTTGAGAATTCCTGCGACTCTTGGATCGCAGATCACGTTGCACTCCCAATTCGTGCCGACAGCCTGGGCCACTTCCTTCGTGGAATGGGGTCTTCGCCACGACAGACGTGTACTCATTGATGTAGACTTCCCTGGGGAGCAGGACAACGAATCAGGAGTCCCGGCTCCTAGAGAGGGAGGCATGGCGCTCCAACCTGGCAAACGGCTTGGCCCTTACGAGATTGTTGCTCCCCTCGGCGCGGGGGGCATGGGCGAGGTGTATCGAGCCCGCGATACGCGCCTGGAGCGCGACGTCGCCATCAAGGTCCTTCCGCAACATCTCGCCAGCAATCCCCAGTTCAAGCAGCGGTTCGAGCGGGAAGCCCGTACCATCTCCTCGCTGAATCATCCCCACATTTGCACGCTCCACGACATTGGCCGGGCCGACGAGATCGATTACCTGGTGATGGAGTATCTGGAGGGAGAGACGCTGGCGCGGCGGCTGGAGAAGGGGGCGCTCCCAACCGAGCAGGTGCTGCGCTACGGAATGGAAGTAGCCGACGCGCTGGACAAGGCGCACCGGCGGGGGGTGGTGCATCGCGACCTGAAGCCGGGGAATATCATGCTGACGCCGCAGAGCGGGGCGAAGGTCCTGGATTTCGGCTTGGCCAAATCGACAGTGGGGGCGCAAGGCCTTGCACCCCTGCACGCGGGGGGAGAGGGGTTGGAAGTAAACGGGGAGGCTTCGACGCGGTCAGCTCCTATCACTGCGGAAGGCACGATTGTAGGGACGTTCCAATACATGTCGCCCGAGCAACTGGAAGGGAAGGAAGCCGACGCGCGCTCGGATGTTTTCTCCTTCGGCGCCGTGCTGTACGAGATGGCGACTGGGAAGAAGGCGTTTGCGGGGAAGAGCCAATACAGCGTGGCCTCGGCGAT
>DATJKY010000629.1:0-9508 GCA_035490955.1 Terriglobia bacterium
CGCCGCTCGAGTGCGCGAATGGGCGCTGAACAAAGAGTACTTGATGCCGTTGGTCCCCCTGGTTCGTTCGCGAATATCGGTGCTCAGTGACCTCGGCCCTTTGACGGCGCCGTTCTTCTCCGGCATCGTCGAGATCACCCTGGAGCAGTTGCTGGAAGGGAAGCTCGACCGCGACACCATCTCCGTGGCGCTGGAACTCGCCCTGCAGCGGATTGAAGGGTTGGAATGGAACAAAGCCGAGATCGAAAACATGCTGCGGGATCTCGCAACCCTGACAACCATCAAGTTTCGCGATTTCCTCCGTCCTTTCTTTATTGTCATCGCGGGAAGTCCGGTTTCCGTCCCGCTTTTTGATGCCATGGAGATTCTGGGCCGCGACTTGTGCCGAGCTCGGCTGCGGCATGCCCTGGTGCTCGTGGGCAAACCTCAAACCGCCGAAAAGAGAAACTGGCTGAAAACCCTCCTGCAGGCCGGGTAGGCACCACTCCGGGTGCGACGCGGGTCCCCACAAATCGTAGATAAAACTTCAGGGCTCTTGAGATGGGCGTAAAGAATCGATGTAACATCGACCGCCCGCGGGACACGTCCCGTCCCGCGAAGCGGGACACCGTGAGTAGACGTAGGTGAAACCTACGGACACGGAAGCCCACAAAAATCATCCCGGCCCTACCGGGGCCGGACAAAGCCATGGCCAACCCCTTGCGGGGTTGGGGTGATGGGGGGTCGCGTCATCCGTAGGTTGCACCTACGGCTATTCATGGTTGACCCCTGCCACATCCGTTGGCGGGCAGGGACGGTTTTCCGCTCATGTCCATCGTACCTGTATGGTTATAATCGAGGTCATACGTCGGTTGATAGTCATCTTGACAACTAGCCGCCAAAAGCGTACAGTTCTTGCTGTCGGGCAATCTGGGTCTGCGAGCTGGTTCGCTACACGTGGCAAGGGCTGCCGGGGGCCTTTCCCTGGTGAACAGTCTGCGGAGCAGGTTTGGATTGCGGCGGTCCCGCGTCTCGGTCTTGCATTCCAGCCTCTCAAGCGGTTTCAAGGAGGAATCAATGTCAGCAAACGCATCGTGGCAGCGCATAACTCTGGCAGGTATGGCACTTCAATTGGCCGCACTTTGTGCCCTTCCGGCAAGGGCCCAATTGGCCACGGCTACTCTGACGGGTACAGTAAGGGACCAGTCGGGCGCCGTTGTTCCGGCAGTGGTCGTAACCTTGAGGAACGACAAGACCAACGTTCCGCGTCTGACGAAGAGCGGCGCGGACGGGAGCTACATCTTCACTCTGGTTCCCATCGGGACCTACCAGCTGAGCGCTGAGCATGCGAGCTTCCGAAAATACCTCCAGACGGGGATCGTGCTGGACATCAATCAGAACGCCCGGCAGGACATTACGCTGGAGGTCGGCGCCACAACTCAAGTGGTCGAGATCAGCTCGCAGGTAGCCCAAGTGGACACAGTTGGCGCCACGCTTGGCCAGGTGGAGACCGAGCGGCGCATCCTGGACCTGCCACTGGTGGGGCGCGATACTCTGCAGCTCGGATTGCTGCAGGCGGGCGTCTTCGCTCCCGATCCCGATGATGGCTCTGGGAATCCTTTTTCCGTCAGCGGGCAGCGATCAGAGTCGATGACCTTCCTGGTGGACGGTGCGGATAACACAGACTTTCTCGGCAACAACATCGTCGTCAGTCCCAACCCCGACGCAGTGCAGGAGTTCATAATTCTCACCAACAATTACCAAGCTGAGTATGGCCGGACGTCAGGTGGCATCATCAACCAGGTGATCAAATCCGGCACCAACGGCTTTCATGGCAGCGCTTTTGAATTCCTCCGCAATGACGCGCTGAACGCGCGCGATTTCTTTCTCCCCACCGTGACAAACTTTAAGCGCAACGTTTTCGGTGGGACAACTGGCGGGCCGATCAAGAAGGACAAGGCTTTCTTCTTTGTTTCCTATGAAGGGACGCGACGTCGGGAGGGTCAGGTGGCTCCGGTTCTTCAGGTGCTGAGTCCCGCCGAGCGCACCGGAAACTTCAGTGAGCTGCTCCCAGGCACACAGTTAGTGAACCCCGCGACGGGCCAGAACTACCCGAACAATCAGGTGCCGGTGGATCCGATCATCGCCAACTACATCCAGAAATACCTGCCGCTGCCGACTCTTCCGGGCAATAATTTCATTTCCTCGCCAACGGCCAGCATAAGCGCTGACCAGGGCGTCACTCGGGAAGACTTTAATCTCTCAACCCGCGACACCATCTCCGCAGTCTACCAGATTGAAGACCTGGGAGATCTCTACCCTTTCCGCATTGTCAAGGGGGCTTCGTCGGGCGGCAACGTGCCGGTCGGCTCCGGATTCACAGACTCCTATCGTTTCCAGACCGGGTCGATCCTTTGGACGCACACTCTAAGTCCGCAAATCGTAAACCAATTCCGGTTCGCCGGCAATCGCTCGGCAACTCTCCAGGCAGTCCCGGTGGATAACACGTCACCGGCGGACTTGGGTTTCACGAACGTCAACCCCGACGACCCGGCCGGCGTTGCTCCCCCGATTATTTTCACCAATTCCTTTAATCTCGGACCCTCGCCTCAAGGGCCGACGACTCTGCACGATGCCGCTTTCCAGTGGCAGGACACGCTTTCCTGGGTGAAGGGAAAGCACAGCCTCAAATTTGGCGCCAACATCACCCGTGTACGCCTGAACTTCAACTTCGATTTCTATAACAACGGCTTCTACGATTTCACCTATGGCAACTATACCGGCTACGAACTGGCTGACTTCGTGGCCGGATTTCCCGACAACTACTTCCAGTTCTCCAAGGCCATCTATGGTATTCGATCGACCTCGTGGAATTTCTTCGGCCAGGACTCTTGGAAAGTCGGCCCGCGATTGACGCTCGACCTCGGATTGCGGTATGAGTACAACACGCCGCAGATCGACCCGCACAACAATATTCTCGGCTTTTACCCGGGTCAGCAATCTAGGGTCTTTCCGGACGCGCCGCCCGGGATCCTTTATCCTGGTGATCCAGGAACGCCGAACCGCGCCCTCGTCTACCCGGACCGGAACAACTTTGCACCACGCTTTGGCTTTGCCTGGGACGTGCTCGGCACAGGAAAGCTTGTGATGCGCGGGGGGTTCGGCATCTTCTACGATATCGAGGACGGCGCCCTGAATTTGCAGTTTGGCGGCCAACCGCCTTTTGGCGACGCCACCAACTTATACCCACTAAGCGGCGGCTGCGGGCAGATCACCATGCCGGACCCATTTACCCCTTGCGGCATTCAAAACCCCTATCCCTTTGCGCAAAAGGGCGGGGTGGGCACATTTTTCATTCCTAAGGTATCGTTTGCCTACGTGGTGGATCCGACCTTCCGCACGCCCTATTCCGAGAATTACAATTTTGGCTTTCAGTATCAACTAACGCCGAACACGATGCTGGAAGCCGTTTATGTAGGCAGCCTGGGAAGGAAACTGATCAGCTCCGCCGATCTCAATTTCCCTCTACCCTCTGATGAGATGCGGCAATTCAATCAGTTCGGCAGCACGAATATCGATTGTGCCCGCCCGCTTTCCGGCTGCTTCGGCACTAACGATCCGAACGCCGCTCTGATTGACGCGGGCCAATTGTTCAGCAATCTCAGCAACGGGGTTTCCAACAGCCAGGAGTTTCAGCTCACGCTGGACAAGCGTCTGAGCCACGGATTTGAGGCGCGCGTAGCCTATACACTCTCGAAAACCACCGATCTCACCTCGGGCTTTCGAGCGCGATCCTCAACTTACACGGATCCGCTTTACTACGGCCTGGACCATGCTTTGGCGGATTTTGACGCTCCTCAGCGTTTGGTGGTCAGCGGCATTTGGCAAGTGCCGTTTGATCGGCCTTTTCAGAGCAGCGGCCGCTTCTTGAGAAAGCTCACCAGTGGCTGGCAGGTCAGTGGTATTGTCACTTTTCAGTCTGGAAACCCGTTCACCGTTTACAACAACATCAATTCGAGCCAGCAGAACAACTTTCTCGATCGTGCAGACGTTCTCGGGCCGGTGCAGGTCTTCCACAATCCCCGCACGAACCGCACCTTCAGCCCGAGTGCGGACGGGACTTATGGCAATTGCCTGGGCGGACCAACCACGGGGAACTTTTATTTCGATCCCACGAACCTTGATTGCGCGAACGTCCCCATGTTTACTTACGGGACCATGGGACGGAACGTGCTGCGGGGCCCTGGAATCAACAATTGGGACATCTCGCTGCTGAAGAAAACCAACATCACGGAGCGACAGTCGATCGAATTCCGTGCCGAGTTCTTCAACGCCTGGAACCATGCCCAGTTCAGCAATCCCGACGCGACTGGCTTTGACGGAACCTTCGGGCAAGTTACTTTCACTCGGCCCCACGACTCGGATACCACCAGCGACGCGCGCATTATCCAGTTTGGGTTGAAGTACTATTTCTGAGACGGACAAATCAGAACAGGGGGCCTTCCATGCCAGATAGGAGATCGATTTCCATAACGAGTCTCATCACCGTTCCCGCCTTGATCACTCTGGGCATCACGGTCCTGCGCCTGGTCGGTGAACTGCAACACTGGTCGCCGCGGTTGTTCAACACGGCAGCGGGCGGCGGAGCCGCCCTGGTCGGCATTTCTTGGCTCCCGCTCATCTTCGGCCCTTATTTCGCTATGAAGTTGGCCGGAGCCAACGAGGGACCCTCCAGCGCGGGCAAGGCTATCGGATTCTCGTTCCTGGCCTTGGCGGTCTACGTCCTCGCCGGGTTCTTGTTCGGAAAAACCATCCGGCACCCCTCCTTTCTCACACTGCTGGCGTTAGTCTTGATGCTATTTGCGGCGTTTGTCCCGGGCATTGGCTGGCGTTCCTTGGGAAAGACTCTGCTCGCTTACGCCTTCGCCGCTCGGATCCCCGTGCTCATTGTGATGTACCTTGCCATGAGCGGAAATGGCGGCCAGGGTTGGGGAACCCACTACGACGCTGTAGCGCCCCCGTTTGCTCCTCTTCCACTTGCCACGAAATATCTTTACACCGCCGTGCTGCCGCAGATGACCATGTGGATCGGATGGACCGTTGTCGTAGGCTCCATTTTCGGTACCATCGTCGCCGCCGTTGCCGGAAGGGAATGGCGAGAGGCTTCGGCCCCGGCTTAGCCCAGGGGGTCGTTGCCCGCTCGTATCGCGCCCACCTTGGAGCCAGCATTCTCGTTGAGGTTTTCCAACGCGCCGCCAAATTCAGCTTGACGAATCTATTATGATTCTTTTACTTAGGTTGTGGATAGATCTGTGGAAAAGCTTCCAATGTCGTTCTGCCGTGGCAACTTGCTGGCTTGAGACGCTACCCGAGCTGGCGGCACGCATCGTAGGTTTCAAGAGCTGATTTTTACCAGAGTGTTAACAGTCCAGTAGCAGCGAGGTGTGGATGACCCCGTTCGCTGGTGGAGATTTGTGGCTCTCGTGCGCGTCGCTGGAAAACTTCGATGTACACATTGACCAGGGACACCGCCGCAGGTGTGATCCCTGGGATGCGCAGGGCTTGGCCAAGGGTAAGAGGACGAACCTTAGTCAACTTTTCGACTACTTCTCGGGAGAGGCCGGAGACCTGGCGATAATCAAACCACTGGGGAATGCGGTGTGACTCGGCGCGCTTCATACGCTCCATCTGCTTCTCCTGCTGGGCGAGGTAACCCTCGTACTTGAAGTCCGTTTCGATACGCCGCATTTCCTCGCGTGACAGCCCACTTCCATCTGAGGTAGCGCCGGCCTTCAGGCCGGCACCGGCACCCGTCTCTAGCGGGAACGAACCCTGCGCCGCAGGCGCTGCGCGTAGGCCTTCGCTAACCCACTGGGTAAGATCCTCAAAGCTCACTTCCGGCCGCTTCAGGAGTTGGGCGCCCGTCAGGGTACCGGGACCTGTGAAACGCTCATCCACCATCAAACCCAGGCGCGCGTAGATCTCGCGGCCGAGGCGAGAATTGGCGTCGAGGCGGTTGTCCAGCAGAAACTTCGTCGCCGTCGAGATGCGGGCGTGTTTCTCGAGGAACCTCTCGTAGTCCTTCTGCTTAATCGTACCCACGCGGTAGCCAATGGGCATCAGGCGCTCGTCAGCGTTGTCGATGCGCAAATGGAGGCGGAATTCGGCGCGCGAGGTGAACATGCGGTAAGGCTCGTCGGCCCCTTTGCTGATCAGGTCGTCTATAAGGATCCCGGTGTAACCCTGGGAGCGGCCAATGATGACAGGGTCTTTCCCCTGAACCCGCAGGCCGGCGTTGATGCCCGCCATAATGCCTTGGCATGCGGCTTCCTCGTAGCCTGTAGTGCCGTTAATCTGCCCGGCCAGAAACAGTTGCCGGAGCTTCTTGGTCTCGAGCCACGCATGGAGTTCGGTGGGTTGCACCATGTCATACTCGATGGCGTAACCCGGTCGAATCATGTCGGCATTTTCGAGTCCGGGTATGGACCTGACCATCTTCCACTGCACGTCAATCGGCATGGAGGTGGACATTCCGTTGACGTAGATCTCGTAAGTATCTATACCCTCCGGCTCAAGAAACAGTTGGTGCTGGGGTTTGTCCGGAAATTTAACAATCTTGTCTTCGATGGACGGACAGTACCGGGGACCAATGCTCTTGATCTGGCCGGAGTAGAGCGGCGAGCGATGTAGATTCTCGCGAATCACACTGTGCGTCTCGCGGTTGGTATAGGCAATCCAGCAGACGGTCTGCGGCTGCGTGATGGCACGGGTGCGGAAGCTGAAAGGAGTCGGGAACGGATCACCGGGCTGTACCTGGAACTGGGAGAAATCGATGGTGCGGGCGTCTAGTCGCGGCGGGGTGCCCGTTTTTAGCCTGCCGATCTCCAGGCCAAGACCGCGCAGTGCCTCACCGAGCAATACGGCTGGAGGCTCACCGGAGCGCCCGGCCGGATAGGTTTGTTCTCCGCAGTGAATGAGACCATTCAGGAACGTACCGGTGGTGACGACGACGGCGCCCGCTTCCACCGAGCGGCCATCACGCAACCGGAGACCGCGAACCCGTAGCGCCGGCACTTGGCCGGCATCCTGAACACCACCTCCGGCAGGCGAGGCACTCCCATCGTCGACCATCGAGATAGCTCTGTCGTTCGATTCGAGCACCAAGCCGACAACCTCGGCCTGTTTAATAGTTAGGTTCGGTTCGGATTCGAGGACTTGCCGCATCTTGAGGCGATACTGCTTCTTGTCAGCCTGGGCGCGGGGCGACCAGACCGCGGGCCCGCGGCTGGTATTGAGTAATCGAAACTGAATGCCGACGGCGTCAATCACCTCCCCCATGACGCCACCCAGCGCGTCGATCTCCCGCACCAGATGCCCCTTGGCGATACCGCCCACGGCCGGGTTGCAGGACATCTGCGCAATCAGGTCGAGGTTCATCGTGTAAAGCGCGGTGCGCAGGCCCATGCGAGAGGCGGCCATAGCGGCCTCGCAGCCGGCGTGGCCGGCACCAACCACCACCACATCGTATTTTTCGGTAAAGCTGGACACCATAAGGTCAGAGTTGAGCCCTGTCTGCCTGAGTGTATATTTTAACAGCCTTCCGTCCGCCGCGCGAGAAGAGGGGGAAGGAAGCAGCTATTTCGGAACCTTAGGTGGCGAAGTCGGTCGAGGTATAGACGAGCAGCGGTTTTGAGCTAGGTCGGGCGACGACAGAACAGAGGAGCTATTTTCAGGCGACAAACATCCAGGGGGCTGGGAACCTCGGTAGCGGTGGCCGAATTGAAACAAGTCGCGGTGATAAGAAGAGGAAAAAAGAGAGCCGGGGTGAGGGCGCTAGCTGCTGTCGATGGCGCCAGGAGCAGAGAGGCTGAGCCAGAGGAGGCGAACCAGCGCCACGGCCTCACGCGGGCGATGGGAACCACGGTGCAGATAGCGGAGCCGGTAGAGGCGTTCGATGGTCAGAGCCAGAGCGACGAGCAGCGAAGTGATGAGCAAGCTGTGGGCTTCATGATGGCAGATGTGCTCCAAGCCGTAGCGATTCTTGGCATCGTTGAACCCTTCGTTCTCGATCTCCCAGCGGGCCTTGGCCAGGCGGAAGAGAGTGCGGCCGCTGACCTGGCGAGAGGGAAAATCGGTGAGCCAATAAGCCTCGACGACCTTGCCATCGGGTTTGCGTTGGCGATAGAGGAAGACACGCACCGTTGCCCAGCGCAGGGTTTCCCAAGGATCAAAGTCGTCGGCCTCCCAGAACTCGACGTGGTCGTCGCCCTCGCGGAAGACCGCCGTCGGAGGCTGACGGCGAAAGCGTCGCTGGGCGGCGGCGAACAGTTCAGGCAGATTGGCCTTCAGGCGCGCCACTACCCGCAACCCCAGGTCTCCGGCCAAGTGCAGAAAGCCGGCGCTGGCGTACTCGGCGTCGGCCACCACATAGTCGGCAAAACGGGGTCCCACCTGCCGCACGGTGCGCCGCAGCAAGCGTTGTCCGGCCGCGTACTCACTGTTGCGGGGGCCGTAGGGTTCCACGTCCAAAGGGAGGATGAGTCCGGTCCCCACTACGCTGATCAAGGCCAGGGCATGGTGGTAACCCCGGATGTGACGGGCCCGGTCGCGCCAGGGACGACAGAGGGGACACTTGGAGGCGCGGCATCGCCCCACGGTGGTGCCGTCCACGCTCAGCCCAATGAAGGGACGGTTGTCGAAAGCCTTGTTGCGCTTGGCGCGACGCACGCAGTCGGCCAGGGCGCGGCGGGTGGGAGCAGGGTCCAAGCGCTCGGGGAAATAGGCCAGGGCGTCATCGCCGAAGGTCCGGCTCACCCCCAGGGCGCGCGCCGCCTCACGCACCAGAGCCTCGATGGCGTGGAAGGCGTAGTCGCGCAGCACCTGGCCGATGAGCATCCCCCACAGCAAGGCGGAGGCCGGAATCTGAGGTTGCACCCGGCCGTCGCCGGGAGATTGCAGGTAGGCGCGCAGGCCCAGACAACGCGTGACGTATTTCTGGAGTCGACGCGGTGTCGGCCCTTTCACCGCTGCTTCCGCCCTTGCTGGCGGGCCAACACCAACAGCTGAGCGTTGGCCGCCAGCACCTCCCGCACGGCGTCTTGGAATTCGCGCCCGGCTTCCACGCGGCGACGGACGTCGTCCACCCAGTCCTTCGGGATGTGCTGCACATGCTTCTTTCCCCGCACCATAAAGGTGAGTGACCAGACCGGATGGCGCGGGCCGTCCGCGCAATGGCAGGTGGGTTTGCCGCAGCGGAGACGTGACAGGGAGAGAGAGCCAGGAAGTAAATCCTCGGGAAGATGAAAACGACGTACGAGTTCGAACTTGCGTTGCCGCAGTCGAGAGGCTTGAGCACCCTTAGGTTCGATTTTCATCTTATTGTAGATATACCATAAGAGAAGGGCGAAAGCAAGCTCTTATTTCGAGTGCGAAAATAGGATGGCAAATCGATGGCCTGCGGGGGCGGGTGGATGTTAGGTTATCTCAAGGCGGCAATAGGCTGCCCCTCAGTGACGTTCCGAAGTAGCTG
>DATJKY010000630.1:0-16183 GCA_035490955.1 Terriglobia bacterium
AAACATGCCAGGCCAAACCGGGATCTTACCGTCGCCCACCAGGATGAAGCCCGCCCAGTAGAGCGGCAGGGCCCGATCGCCGAACTCCGCGATCAAGTCCATCTGTGCGTGGTGAAGCGCAGAACCCTTGTCCTCACCACCGGCGATATAGCGATAGAACCGCTCCATCAGGGTGCGAGTGGAAGGGTCGTTCGCTGTCCAGAGGCTCGCGACTACCGACTTCGCGCCGCCCACCCGCCCTTTGGTCTCTCTCAGGATGCGCACAATGATCTGTCCCTCATCCATGTTGCCGACTGTTGCCGGCGTGGCGCTGGCGGCGTTGTTCGTCAATTCCGGCGCCGACACGGACTGCATATTATCCGTTGCCGCTCGCTCCACAAGACTTCTGAGAATTCGCACCATTCTCTCTTGCGTATCGAGGGTTGCGGTCTTGCGCTGGCGCGCCGCAGGAACAGCTTTTCCTTTGGGGTACCGAAATCTCCAACGTAGCGCCGGTCGTTAAGATCACGGCACGCTCCACAGTGTTCTCAAGCTCCCGAATGTTCCCGGGAAAATGCCAACTCATCAGCTTCCGCAGAGCCCCGGCGGGAATGGAGTCGATTTGCTTGCCCATCCGACGGGCGTACTTGTCGGTAAAATACCGCACCAACACAGGTATGTCTTCAGGGCGTTCGCGCAAGGGAGGAATGCGGGTGGGAATAACATTGAACCGGTAGTAGAGGTCGCTGCGGAACTGGTTTTCGGCCATCATCGTTTCCAGGTCCCGATGCGTCGCCGCCACCAGCCGAACATCCACCTTCATCGTCCGCGTGCTGCCCAAGCGCTCGAATTCCCGCTCCTGCAAAACGCGCAGCAATTTGGGCTGGAGTTCCAGGGGGATATCCCCCACTTCGTCCAGAAACAGCGTCCCTTGGTGGGCCAACTCCAGCCGGCCCACCTTCTGGGTGATGGCGCCGGTGAAGGCGCCCCGCTCGTGGCCAAACAGTTCACTCTCCAGCAGGCCGCTGGGGATGGCCGCCCAGTTGAGCTTGACCAACGGTCGCGCTCTACGGTGGACACTGCCGCCGCAGCGATCTCGTCCGGTCGACTTGCCCGTGGATGCCGGCCTAGTGGCTGTTTGATTTGTTGCCTTTCCCGCACAAAAGCACGATCTACGCTGAAATCGTTCGGCCGGGAACCAACTAGATCGCCCTTGCAACGGGGCTTACCCACCTGAACGGATGGTCTGCAGTGAGCAGCAAGCGGCCTGGTACTGAGTGAGCCACTCGGAAATACTCTACTTGGCTTAAACGGCCTACACGGAGAAGTGCACTCGGGCACCGAGGGCAGGTCAGATCCCAGATCAACTGCAAAGCCGGATTTGGAACGAAAAAACGGGCTTTGCGGAAAGTGACCCAAAACCACTTGCGTCGGCCCCGAGCCAATCATGTCGCTTTGTGACGCCCTGGTAGATGAAAATACCTTTCAGGCTGGAACTCGCCGGCGAGTCGGCCAGTCCCGTATAAGCAGGCCTTTCTCACCAGTCGGCGGCTACTGGAAGAGTGGTGTCGTATCTGGCTTTGGTTGGCGGCGGTGCCGCGCGGCGCTACCAGCTTTGCAGGATGTTAGGGACGGTCGAGCTTTCACAGGAAAGGGTCAGCGCGAATCGGAAAGGCAGTGGCTCAGGTATCGTGAAGCCTGAGTGCAACTCGGTACAGTACGCTGACCGGATCAATACTGACCTGTGGCGCGCCGGCTGACTGCGGAACGTACAACGATACTCCAAGAACAGTGACTGCAAGCGACTGTCTCCAATGATCGTCGTCTGCCTACCACACACCTTCCTTCCGGCCCCACCACCAGATCAAGCCGAGTGTTACCGTGTTCTGTTGTTTGCTGAGAACTCCTGGCGTGCTGGTAAGAAATGAAGGCTGGTTCGAGAAGTCACGCCGCCACTCGTAGCGCATAAGAAATCCGTTGAAGAGCTTGTAAGAGAAGGTGACGGTGGTCTCTTTCAAGGCTTGTGTGAGGCCGCTGAAGAGTCCGCCGCGATCCGAGAGATACTCGGCTCGAGTCGCAAGCGCGATCTTGGGCGTGAATTGATATTGAAGGTAGGCCGCGCCGCCGTCGACATGGCTGGGTGCGGAGGATTTCCCTGGCGCAGTATTTTGCCATAGGCGCTCGATCTCATAGTCGCCTTCCAGCGCAAACGTCAGCTTCGGCGTGGCTTGCCACGTCGCATAGGTATCGAAGATATGGGTGCGCCCGTTGGGCGCAGGTATGATGGGTTCGAAACTGAGTCCTGGCTGCACAGGGATTGGGCTGGTTGGGGGAACTTCGATGCGATCGGGATGCTCCTGCCCGTAGTAGTAGTTCACTGTCCAGCTGACCGTTTTGTGCGGCTTCGCGGTGAACCCGAAAAGTTGCGCTTTGAAACCGTTGGTAGCCTCGGCGTGGTTGCTCCCGTTTACAACCCAGTAGTTCAGCGACAGTCGATCATTGATGGGGTAGGTGGCACGAAGACCCATGTGATAGAAGGGCAAGAAGTCAAACCAGTACGAACGGGAGTAGTTCATCTGGTCCTTGGTGTAGTTGTTTTCTATTCCCAGGGAGCTGGCCCATTTGCCGAAGTCTAGGGTCAGACCCTTGCCTACCGGTGCGACGTACGTCCCGTAGGCCTGGAAGACATTGCGGTAGATATCGGGTCGTGGTTCATTGTTCGGGTTTCCTTGCAGAGTGTCGGTGGCCTGTCCAAAATGCAAATCCAGGCGCCCCCCCCAGCGGCGTCCCTGGCCAGGGTCCGGCTCGCGATCGAAGATCACAGCGGCCTGGTTCAAGCTGAAATTGTTGCTCAGTACATCGTACGCGCGCAAGAGATTGACACGCCCAACGGGAGCGTTGAAATTGTAGTCGTAATAAGTGTCGAGGTAAAGGTTCACGGTCGTTTCGCGCAGGAAATCGAGTGTCCTGCGATCCTCCGCGCTGAGGCTGGTCGCGAACGCGGATGCGGTTTGCTGCTGCCCGGAAGCTGCAGCCTGCTGCCGGACGAGAGAGGACGGCTGCGAGGCAGTCGCGACCGAAGAGTGAGCTGTCTCCTCCTCTCCGCAGGGGACAGGGCCGGTCCCGGGCGCAGCGAGGGAGGCCGGGGCTAACGGTGTCGGATCAGCAGTTTCGTGCGCTGGGCCGCCTGGGAATGCACTGTTGACCGGTGCCGCGGGAATGCTGCTCTGGAGCTGCCTTACGACTTGCTTTAGCTCCGCTACTTCGGCTTCTAGCTGCTGCACCCGCCGCTGCAAGTCTTCAGTTTCTGCTGGTTTGTCGATATTTTGTTGGGCATATCCGGATGAAAAACAAGCCAAACCCAATAAGACGCATGCGAGACGTGACCTCATTGTGATCCACACCTTCCCGGGCTCGCATGTCCATACCTAAGGAGCTGACATCCTGTGAGCCCGCTTAATTTTGTCTCAAAGCGATCAGTGTATAACGTATTGGTATACTAAGGGCGGTGTATGGCAACAAGGCAGGAGGCATTTGCACAAGGCCGTTTATGGAACGCCAAGCAGATCAGTAGTGGTAAGGGGATTCTATAAACAGCATCGTTTGACCAAATCACAAGGAGTCCGAAAAACTTATTGCGACCTGACCTTCGACCGGTCCAGCTCACTCGTGCCGCAGCGCCACCAACGGGTCCAATAGGGTGGCGCGACGCGCTGGTACGTAGGGCTCGCGGGGGCCGGCTGCTGGCGGGCCTGATCTACGGCATCCGGCCCAACGTTACGACTTGTTTTTTGACGGTGTTGGGAACCATCCGTTGTCGGCCTGCAGGCGGGTGTTAGCCCCAAGGGGAGACTCATCATGCTCGAAGCACCAGACACCGCTCGGTTGACCGGTCTTCTAGCTGGTTTAATCGGAGCGCTCGTGTTGTCGCGGTTCGTAAGCCAGAAGCTGGTTCCGTTTCTGGCGAAATCGAACAAAGAGGATCTGAGCACCATTCGCGACCTCCTGGCGACCGGAAAGGTAACGCCGGTCATAGCTTGCGTACAGCGCTGGGCTGGGGTCAGCCGGCGCGCTGCCCTCCTTCTCAGTGAGAATCGTGCGCTCACCGCGCAGAAAGTCGAGTAGATGCCGGACCGCGGCATCGCAAATACTCCCGCGCATGATCGGAGCTGATGCGGCGTAATAAGACTCCCTGCTGTTCAAGCCATCGGCTAAAACACCTAGGGAGCAGAACCTGCCGGTGAGTCGAGTCCAGGGCGTATCCCTGCTCCCTCAGTGACCTTGCAAACGGCCCGACATGTGCCGCAAGAGGCCCTTCCGGCGCTCGCGACAAACTATTTCGCTGTCGATGATGCACTTCACGGTAGATTCCTTTCCCCCCGGGTTTACAGGGCTCGGGAGTCCAGACTATGTCGCTGCGAGCTTCGCGCATCGGCCGCAAATGCTAGGCCGGCGCGCGGATACAAGACATAGTCAGGAAGGGTAGATAGAGGCGCCTATGTCTCTAGAAACATAGGCGGCACGCCTTCGCGGTGCATTTGCTCGAGGGGGGCACCGATGTGCGCACCATCCAACTGCTGCTGGGGCATCGGAGCCTGGCCACCACGGCCCAGTACCTACGCATCGCGACCAGCAACTTCTGCTCCACCCCCAGCCCCTTCGACCTGCTCCCCCAACTCGTCTCCCGGAACCCCAACCCGCTGCGCCTGCGCATTTCTGAGCGACCGGGCCGATGGAGTCAACAAGAAACAGACAGAAGCTCCGCCTTCTGGAGTCCGATGGCCCACTCCGGTCGGAAGACTCCACCGTAGTCCCGAAATTGGGACTACGCTGCACCATGGACACACGCCCTTTCCGGCAGCCTGCTCAACGCCGACATAAGCGTAGTGATCGCCGGGCATTAAGCCGGCTCCAAAAGACTTCGGGTGTGTCGCCGCTTCGGCCTCTCCGCCTCACCGCGACACTCCGCCTTCTCCGCCTTACTGCGAGTTGACTTTAATGTCGGAGCCCTCGATAATAATCGCTCAAATTCAGTGGGTCTTGGCCTACAGCTCTGTGTTGCCGACCGGTAGAGCTGGGAGGGCACTAAACGTTGCCGCAGGGGCTGCCCTGTGAGGAACGCGTTATGAAGACCGGACTTCGACCGCAGAATCCTGCGTACCCGATCTCTTCGCTGAGGCTTCGATGGCTACGACGATTGAACTCCCAGGAAGCGCCAAACTGTCCAAAGAAGTCATGGCAAATGCCTACCGCACGATGTATCTTTCGAGGCGGCTAGACGACAAGGAAATCCAGCTCAAGCGTCAGAACAAATCCTTTTTCCAAATCAGCGGAGTGGGGCACGAGGCCATCAACGTTGCCGCAGCTCTGTGTCTGCGGCCTGGTTACGATTGGTTTTATCCCTACTATCGCGACCGTGCACTGTGCCTGCAACTCGGGGTGACTCCCCTTGAGATGTTGCTCGGTGCGGTAGGCGCTAAGGACGACCCGAACTCCGCTGGGCGACAGATGCCCTCACACTGGGGTTACAAGGCGCTGCACATCGTTTCCCAATCAAGTCCTACCGGCACGCAGATCCTCCAAGCGGTGGGCGCCGCGGACGCCAGCCGCTACTTCTCCGTGGTCAAGGAGGCGGCTGAGCTGGCGTCAAGTTTCCACGCCGACGAAGTGGTTTACGTCTCACTGGGCGATGGCGCCACGAGCGAAGGAGAATTCTGGGAATCGCTGAACGGCGCGGCCAACATCAAGGCGCCGGTACTTTATGTTGTGGAAGACAACGGCTACGCTATCTCGGTGCCTGTGGACGTGCAGACGGCAGGTGGTAGCATCTCCCGGCTGGTCGGAGGCTTCCCCAACCTGCTCACCCTCGAGTGCGATGGCACGGACTTCCTCCATGCGTATGAAGCGGCAGGAAGCGCGGTCGACTACTGCCGGAATCGTCAAGGCCCGGCATTGATTCATGCCCATGTCGTGCGCCCCTACTCACACTCCCTTTCCGACGACGAGAGACTCTATAAAACGGAGGAGGCGCGGCAGGAAGAGGCCACACGCGATCCTCTGGCGCGCTGGGCAAAGTATCTTCTTAGCCAAGGCCTGCTGACTGAGAAGGAGCTGAAGGAGATTGAAGCCGGTGTAGACCGCGAAATCCGAGAGGCCGCCGACAAAGCGCTCCGGGCCGAACCACCCTCGCCCGATTCGGTGCTTCTCTATCTTTACTCCCCTACCGTCGACCCGACCTCGGAGCGCTTCGATCGCCCGGCGAAGTTCACTGGCGAGCCCAAAACGATGGTGGACCTGATCAACGCCTGCCTGAAAGACGAAATGGCACGCGACCCACGCGTAGTGGTCTTCGGCGAGGATGTGGCCGACTGCGGCCACGAGCAGGACCTCCCCCGGGTGAAAGGCAAGGGAGGAGTCTTCAAGGTCACCCACGGGTTGCAGCGCCGCTTTGGCAGCGCGCGCTGTTACGATTCGCCCCTCGGTGAGGCAGGTATTGTCGGTAGGGCCATCGGTATGGCCACACGGGGCCTGAAGCCGGTGGTTGAGATTCAGTTCTTCGATTACATCTGGCCGGCGATGATGCAGATTCGTGACGAATTGGCCGTCCTTCGCTGGCGCTCGCACAACGATTTTGCCTGCCCGGTGGTTATTCGGGTACCGATTGGCGGGTATTTGGCAGGTGGGGCCATCTATCACAGCCAGTCCGGTGAGTCGATCTTCACCCACCTGCCCGGCTTGAGGATAGTGATGCCGTCCACGGCACTCGACGCCAATGGCCTGCTGCGTACCGCTATCCGCTCGGACGACCCTGTGCTGTTCCTCGAACCCAAGCACCTCTATCGCCAGACGCACAATCGCAGCCCCTATCCTGGTCCTGATTACATGGTTCCCTTTGGCAAGGCCAAACTGGTGCACGAGGGCTCAGACCTGACCATCGTCACTTACGGGTCGCTGGTGATCCGCTGCCTGCAAGCCGCCAAACAGCTCGAAGCGGACGGCGGCGTTCGAGCGGAGATTCTGGATCTGCGCTCCTTGCAGCCTTACGACTGGGAACTGATTGCCGCCTCCATTAAGAAGACCAATCGGGCCCTCGTCCTGCACGAGGACACCCTGTCGTTCGGTTATGGCGCCGAGATCGCCGCTCGCATTGCCGATGAACTGTTCGAGTACCTCGACGCGCCGGTTCGCCGCCTAGCGGCCGAGGACGTGTACGTCCCCTACCATCCCCGGCTCGAGGACGTGGTGCTACCGCAGGTTGGGGACATCCTGCGCACAGCAAGGGAACTGGCCTCTTACTGAAGGGCCCCAGTAAGGGTTTGTCGTCGAGGCCGGCGACGATTTCGCTCCCCCAGAAGCTGGCTACAGCCGAAGGCCGAGCGTAGGCTACCGTCGCTTGTGCGCTGGACGTGCTCAGCCGATCCCCAGCTCGTCCACTTTCTCGAGAGGCCTCCCGCAGAGGCGGCAGATCACCGCCGCACAGTCGCCGCACACCAGCGGGTCGTCCACTTTCCGATCGCACGTCGGGCAATAGAGCAGCTCGGGTGCTTCCCTTTCAGCCTCGTCGATCATCGAGAACCTCCTCGAGGAAGCCGCGGATGACCGCTTGAACCTCTTCCAGCCGTTGCGTGAAGAAGTGATCCGCACCTTCAACCCAATAGATGCGTTTCGGCTCGTCGAATCCATCGAAGAGCGCCTGCACGTTTGGGCGCGGTCCATAGACGTCTTCCGTGCCTTGGATGATCAGCTTGGGTTTGGTAACCGGACGAAGAAAGTCGAAATTCCAGGCGGCAGGAAGCCCCAACCCGATCAAAGCTGCCACCCTAGGATCGGCGGCGCCGGCTGCCAAGCCGACCCATGAACCGAAACTGAACCCCATTAGGCAAACCGGCGTGCGCGGCCATCGCGCCTGAAGGTAATCGAGGGCCGC
Source organism: Terriglobia bacterium (assembly GCA_035490955.1). GTDB lineage: Bacteria > Acidobacteriota > Terriglobia > UBA7540 > UBA7540 > DATJKY01. The sequence continues at coordinate 7,907 of DATJKY010000630.1, forward strand.
GCCGACGTCATCGCGCTCGCCCACCCCGTGGTCGAAGTCCCCCTCGCTTTTGCCCACGCCGCGAAAGTTGAACCGCAGCACCGGCAAATCGAGCTGGAGGGCTGCCTTGGTAGCCCAAAAGACAACCTTGGTGTGCATGGTGCCGCCGTACAGGGAGTGAGGGTGACACACGATCGCGCTCAACCTCGCCGCGGCCCGGGGATTCCATTCCAGAAGCGCTTCAAGCGCTCCGGCAGGTCCAGGAATAGACAGGCGTTCGACTTTCGTGTCCCCTCCTCTGCACGGAAGAAGGTGGAAACCAAGAGGCGCCGTCATTTATGCCGACGACTCAAGCCGACGTAATTAGTGTAGAATGGCGGTCAAGGCAGAAGGCACCAAATAAAGATTCATTAGCCTTTTGCTAGGGTCTCTTGAGGTGCGCGATAAAGGTAAGGATCATTCTTGGTTTGATACTGATAAGTGCTGCCGCGGCGGCGTATTACCATTATAGGCGCAAGCCGCAAAAAATAGAGAGCACAGAGGCAGCCTACGTGGTTCCGGCGTCCGTCGAGGTCGCGGACAGTCCGGCCGAAGTCCACAGCATACTAACCAGCTTGAAGAGTGGTGAGCGGGTTGGAGTCGTTTCGCGCACAGCCCGCTGGGTGCGCATTCGTCTTGCTGACGGTCGCACGGGCTGGGTGGAAGCGAAAGCTTTGCTCGACGCTGCGACGCAGCAGAAGGCTGATCGACTTCTCAAGGGGTTGGAGCCTTTGGAACCCCAGGCCGCGGGACACACCACGACAGCCACCAGCCTGCACCTTGAACCGACGCGGGAGTCCATCCAACTAGCAGAATTCCCCGGGAATCTACCCGTCCAGGTTTTCGGCCGGCAGATTGTGGCCAGAACGTCGCCGAGCCAAGGCGGAAAAGGGGCGGCCTCCCAAGCCAAACCCAGGCGTGACGCCTGGTACCTGGTTCGCGCACAGTCGAGAGCGGGTTGGGTGTTAGGACGCCTGGTTTCCCTCGAAATACCACAGGGGTTAGCCCTCTACGCGCAGGAAAGCAACCTTGTGGCTTGGCTGGTCCTTAACTCCGTCGATGACAATGGCCACGAGGTGCCCCAGTATCTCGTGGCAGATCGTATCGGTACACAAGACTTTGACTTCAGCCACATCCGCGTGTTCACTTGGTGGGTGAAGCATCATAAGTACGTGACTGCCTATGTGGAAAGCAACCTCAACGGTTACTTTCCCATCCGTGTCGTCCGCGGCCTGGACAAACCCTACTTTCGACTGCGCTTGGTGGACGAGGAGAACGCGAAGTTCCAAAAAGTGTACGGCCTCTTCTCTACCCTCGTGCGCCCCCTCGGGACCGTACAGGGGTGGGAGAGTGAGGCGATGCCAGCACCGCAACCGCATGCGGCCAAGCGCGGCGGGCCAGGCGCAAAGCGCATGCGGCAGCCGGCTGGGCATCATGTCGCCGATTGACGATTTTCGAATGCCGACTAAAGGAAGATTCGATAAATCGAACATCGGCACTCTACTATGCCGCTACAGTACAGAATTGTACGCCGACTTTTGCGGATTTGGTTCGCCATTAGATTCCGCAACATACGCCTGTTGGGAGCGGAAGATGAGGCGGCGTCGGGCGCTACCTTGCTCCTGGTCAGCCACCCCCCTCGCATTCTCGACATCCTGTTGCTTGTGGCGAGCGTTGACCGACAACTGCATTGTCTCATCGATGCCCCGATGGCCAGCGGGCTGGCCTTGCGATTCCTCGCCCAGAGCCTGGGCGTGGTTGTCTATACCTCCGGAGTAGGTGCGCCCAGTGGAGCCGGAATCGAGACGTGCCGAGAGTTGCTGGCGAGTAAGGGAACCGTCGTCCTCTTCGCAAACCTAGGAGCTAAGGACGGGAGCGCTTCGGATCGCCTGACGTCGGTCGCCCGGGTCGCGCTCGAAGTGGAATCGAGGTTCCCCGCGTCAGTGGAAAGCGCGATTCTGCCTGTTCATGTGCTGATCCCACTTGCTCGTTTCAATGAGGCGCTGATCCATTTTGGGGAACCTGCTTTCCCCCAGGACTTTCTTCCCCTCCCCGGCCGAGAGCTCGATCAGCAAGTCACAGAACTCGCCCGCGTGCTATCCCACCTCTGTTGCGTGAATCCTTTTGCCTTGCGGCACCATGATCTCGCGCAACTCCTCGCCGACCTTGCTGAGATTCTGCGCACCGATCTGGCTGTCGAATGGGCATCCAGGCCCAACTGGAAACAGACCGTGGAAGGCTTCACTCTCAGCCGGTTCCTAGCCGAATGGGCCCAGCAAACCAATCGCCTGGATCCTGACAGACTGGTGACTCTGCGCCAAGCGTTGAATGCCTGCCGCGAAGCGCACCGGCGCCGGTCACTAAATACCATTCAGACGGAAAACGCTGCGTGGGCAAGGTCTACCTTGCGCCGCGCCCTGGCTTGGGTCGAAAGCGCGCTGGGACTCCCTGTTGCCTGCTATGGCTTCCTCAACCACCTTCCTGCGAGGCTCTTAATTTCAGTCACAGGGCTGTGGCAAAAACTAGGAAGGCAGGCGAGGCCGGGAGAGTGGGCTATGGCCACGTTCTTCGTACTCACCTGCTACGCGGGCGCCATTGCGCTCGTTAACCACTGGTTCGGCAGGTCGGCGGCCGGATACTACGCGGTGACTCTTCCGATCTCAGGTCTCTATTTGTGGCGATACGCATCGCTGTGGCGTCACAGGACTCGGCTCCTGCTACAGCACGTGTTCGCGCCTTTGGCGGAGAGCAGACTGCGCCGGATGCGCAAGGAACTGATCGCCCGAGTGGGGGCGGCTCGAAATGCCTATGCGGATCTGCTCGCAGTCGCACTGTGATGGGAAAGAAAAGTCGGAGAGTTAAAGGTCGAAGAGTCGAAGGAGCCTGCGCTGTCGGACCCTTCGACTATAGACTTCTCCACCGGTAAATGATGGCCTTATTTCTTACCGAAGCCGACGTTCAAGAACTCTTCTCAGTGGAGCGGGCGCTCGAGCGCGTCGAGGCTAGTCTCGTCCAACAGCATAGCGGGCGAGCAGTGAACCGAACGCGGCAGCGGATCTTCCTTCCGGGGAGTTCTCTGCATTACATGGCTGCCGCGCTGCCAGACGAGAAGCTGCTCGGCATGAAGATCTACACTGTGGTGCATGACACTCTGCGCTTTGTGGTGCTCCTCTTCAACGCCGAAAGCGGAGACCTAGTGGCCCTGTTAGAAGCCGACCATCTCGGACGCAGGCGCACGGGCGCTGCCAGCGGCGTGGCCACCAAATATCTGGCGCGCAGTCACGCCTGTCGCTTGGGCATGATCGGCACTGGCCGTCAAGCGCGCACCCAACTCGAGGCGGTTGCGCAGGTCCGGAAACTGCAGGCGGTGCGCGTTTTCAGCCGCGAGGCAACCCAGCGCAGCCAGTTTTGCAAGGAGATGAGCCAGCAACTCCAATTGGAGGTCGAGCCGGCCGTCAGCGCCGAAGCCGCTGCCCGTTTTGGCGAGATCGTGATCACAGCCACCACATCTAGCCAGCCGGTTCTGAAGGGTGAGTGGCTGCGCTCCGGAGTCCACGTCAATGCCATTGGCGCCAACATGACTATACGGCGCGAGATTGACGACGTCACCCTTGCACGTGCCAGCGTCATTGCCGTTGATTCCCTCGAGCAGGCAAAGGAGGAGGCGGGCGATCTGGTTCAGGGCCTCGCCAGCATTCCCGGAGGCTGGGATGAAGTCATCGAGTTGCACGACATCATCGGTGGCCGCCGACGCGGCCGCATCTCGGAGGAAGAAATCACCCTCTTCAAATCCTCGGGGATCGCGCTCTGGGACGTGGCCGCGGCGGGATACATCTACGAGCAGGCGCGCAAGAGGGGCAGGGGAAGGGAGTTGCCAATCTGGGAAGCATAGCTTTCCCCTCCGGTGCGCGAATCCGCGCTGGGGAGCGAATCCGTGATCGGGGCCCCGAGCAAATCATCGAAGGTTCCACGGAGACTAATCGGCCAAACGACGCTGTCCTTTAGCTGTTCTCCGGAGCGAGCAGGCGTGCACCAATTCAGTCTTACTCTTGGTTTATAAGAAGCATCGCGCCGAGCACTTCGTTCCTTCTGACCCTAGGCCACGACCCCTTGGCCAGCGGCGTCGATCGTAAAGCACGAAAGAGGTCCTATCTGCCTGGGCAGATCTTGCCTCCCCGACTACTCTAATGCGTGTAGTCAGACGTTTATTCCCGATAGAATAGTCTTTAGATACTGCTAAGTTACTTATTTCTAGTAATATCTGAGATATCCCCATCGATATTTTGGATCATCCTTTATTTTCAATAACATCGTGGGATGTCCCTTCATTTTGAGTATGGTCAGGCGGCGGTTCCCCACCGAATGCTTCACGCCAGCGCAAAGGTTGGAACCTAGAAGGTGGTCTTATAAGGCTGGATAGGATGTTCGGGCGTTCCATGGATGAGCGCCACTCCGCAGGTCTTCTGCCGTTCCGCGGAGGCCGTCAGAACCAAATGGAACCGAGCGACTCTAGAGCACCTGAATCTTGTGGGCAAGAATCTCGCCGCTTTCGCTCAGGTCACCTTCCACTCTCACCTTCAATCCGGCCTTCAAGTCCTTGTCCGAACCCCGCGTGCTATCTTTGAGCCGAATATCCGTCTTTTCATCGTAGCGCACGTGGAAGATGATGTTCTCCTCGGTGCTCACGGTAAGTTTGTATTCGCTCTTCTCGGTAACTTTGCCTTCTAACGTAAAGCTGGATTCCTGGACGACTAGGCGCAAGGGCTGAGCCTCAGCGCCCGCCTTGAACACACCGAAAGGCAACACGCCAGCGAGCAAGAGCACAGGGAGGCAGCAGCGGGAGATGGTCACAGATATCAGCTCCGGCGCCGTGTCTTAGCGGCGAGTGGGCCTGAAGGCTAATGCTACGCCAGTTTGACCGTCGGTTCCAGTCCCAGGGCGACAAAACGCCGAGTCCACCAGCAAAGGCAGACAATCCGCCCGCATGCTGGTAAACATGACGAGCAGGAAGATGGCCGGCCCGAAGAAAGCGATGTTACGCAGCCATATCCGGGTTGTGGCGTCAACGCTGTCTCCCACCCAGCGGCTGACCAGGCTGAAGACCACCATCGCCCCTAAACCGGCAAGCAAGGTTCGATTCACCGGGCAATTGCGGCGCATTAGCGCCACCAGCAGTACGCCCACCCCTAGAGTATAGCTCACCAGGTCGGCCACGATGCCGACAGGCCTAAGCCATGCCGCCCCGCCCATCGCCAAGCCCCAGGCCGCCAGCAACTGCATGCAGACCGCAAAGCACAGCCAGCACGCAAAGAGAAGATTCCTCCGGTGATAGCCGTGGTGCAAATAGATCAGCGACAAACAAAAGAGGGTCGTCGCCGACAGAATCCAGAAGGTCGTCACTTTCATCACCGTGGGCCTCCGTCCGCAAAGACCCCTTGCCTCAGGCACTAGAATGGCCATGGGTGCATGTTCATCAGCTCCTTTCTGACCGCTCGTATCGCCGGCCAGAAACGAGCCTAGCCCGAGGCCAGGGCAATTGCAAGATTTAGAACGTTTCAATTATTCTAAACATTTCGTTTGTCACGAACGTTCCTATTGTTCGGATTGTTCCGTTTGTTCCGAATGTTACAAATGTTACGCATGTTACGCGTGTTCCGAACATCCAGAACAACAAAACAGAAACTACAACTCATAGCGGCGGGTCTACGCGCAAGCGGTCGACGAAGCGCTCCACCGGCTGGGCGTTGCCGCCCTGTTCCAGAATCTCCAGCACCCGGTCGAGCACTATGCTGACCACCTCGGAACGCTTGCGATAAGTTCCGTTGCACCACCCTTGTAGGGTGCGGTACTTCGCCAAGGAGAGGCGACCCGCAACCGCTATCTCCAGCTTTTCCTTCGACCTGTCCATACTGTCCTCCCAATTTATTTCAACGCTTATCGTTGACGAACCGTCATCTTGGCGCGCGGCTTCACCAAACCTGCGCCTTCGCAGTCACTGCGTCTTCCCGCTCTACAGTAATCCGTCACCCCATTGTTGAAATCGTGAACCCAACGCCAACATTTGTTCATCGTTCGCGTTGCCTGGCTCTCCTTAGTTTGCGGTGTTCACGCTTGACCGTTGGCAGAGCGCGTAGACCTTTACAGTTCCCTGATTCTCGGCGCCGCTCGTGGACCAGAAGGTCTGGCAGGTGACCGCACCTGTTGTGTCGTTGATGTCCAACTGGTAAGGACACACGATCAAGTTGCCAGTGCCCGGGTCGCTCGTGGCGAGGCTCGGGAAGGCTGACTGGCCGGGCGTGAAGCCGGCTGCCGGCGAGCGGCTTGAGGCGAGAATAGGGATGTACATTACCTCCGATCGGGAATAAACGTAACCGTCCACGGGGCTGGTGGGCGTACCCACAGTGTTGCCTGCCGTGAAGAAACCCATGTAGATCAGCTCGCAGCGCACGACGCCAAACTTGGCGTTGTGCGAAATCTTTTGAATGGAATCGTCGGTGAGCGGCTGGCCCCCGGCGATCGCGGTGTCCGCGATGTCAAAGAAGCCGGGGATGGAAGCCATTGTTAGTTGGCTCATGCTTTTTGCCTCCGACGATTCCGAATTCTAGATTCCGAATTCCGCATAGGCTTAAAAGATCGTGTTGCCCGGCGTGCCGTCCGGGTTCTCGCCGCCGAGCGAGAGCTCACTAACGAACATGTATTGCTGCTTCTGCTGCGTGCTGGCGCTTCCCCACACTGGCGCGCCGGCCGCAAGCGGCGCGATCTGGTAGGCCGTCGAGATGTTGCAGAAACGTAGATCCAGCAGCGTGAAGTCGATGGTGCCGGTGGAGTAATCCGGCCGGCGATCGATCACTTCGCACGTTGCGTTGACGACGCCGTATTTCCCCGTCTGGAAGTCCACGACCAGGCCGTGCGTGAAAGACACCACGTCTCCCAGCTCCACCTGCAGGCAGCGAAGCTGTGCCTTGAATTTGTAGACTGGCGGCTTGAAGGCGTGGCGACGGAAGCCGTAATCCGCATACTTAAAGCTGCGGAGCCGCCCCCCACGATTCACACGCAGGCCCGTCGCTTCGAGCTGCTGCAGGATAGCCTGGCGATACTCCAGCACGCTCGTCTGCTGCACGTAGGGGAACTGCAGGCCATAGGCGCGCGCCGCGGTGGTGAGCGAGCTGTTATCCACGTCCGTCTTCACCAGCACCGTGTTCATCAGCCGATGCCGATCAGTCTGCGGGATGCCGAGGATGTTCTTAGTGTTAAAGCTGAATACCGGCTGCGCGAACGCCGTAGGCTTCATCGTCTTCAGCGCAAGCTGGCCATTGGCGCGCACGATGAAGTAGAGCCCGAGCGGCTTCAGGATCTGGTCCTCGATGAATTGCTTGCCGTCGACCGGCCGGGTAATGACAAACTCCAGCCAGTCACCAGAGAAGAGCGTGTTGCGCAAGTTCAGGAAGCCAGGCACATCGATGTAGGGATTCGGGTTGATCAGCGTCGAATCCATCGAACCTGCCCCGTTGCCGGGCTGGAACACGGCCCAGTTAGTGGGATATGGCAGCGGCTGGTAGCTCTGCTGGGTGCCGTAGATCGGCGCGAGCCGCGTGAGCACGTAATTCGACTGAAACAGCGCCGGGTCCTGACCGACGCCGAGCTCATTCTGCAGCGTGGCAAGCAATACATCGATGGGATTCCCCTGCACGAAGCGCGGGTTAGCGTTCGACACCGGGAATCCGTTATAGAGCCACGCCTCGCCGACCGGCTGCACGGCCGGCAACCCCGGCGACCAGGTGAGCGGACCGCCCGCCGTCCAGATCTGCTGGCCGGCAATGAACCGCTGCGGATCTTCGAGCGTGAGCGAGATGCGCGCGTCGCTCGTCTCGTTGACAGCCGTAATCTGGAGCGTATGGAGCTGCACCAGGTCTGAAGACGCCGCACCTGGAAACGTCTGGCTGAAGGGGCACACTTGGCCGATCAGCGTATCCTGAGCGGCGAGGCTCTTCAGCACGCCGGAGGGATCGTTCGCTTCCATCGTAATGGCGCCGATCGAGGAAGTGCCGTTAAGCTCGTCCGGCGTCTGCGATTGGCCGCCAGGGATAATCATAGCGTCGAGCAACGTGCCGGGAGTTGCGAGGCTCATCACTGCATTAGGATTGATGGCCGCGATCCACGCCCAGGCCGCAGCAGCGAGCATCGGCCAGACCTGGTATTCCCACGGCAGGTTCACAGAGGCGAACGAGTAGCCGAGGAATGAACCATCGCCGGTGGTCG
>DATJKY010000631.1:0-5080 GCA_035490955.1 Terriglobia bacterium
GACAGGTGTGGCAGGCCCAGCTTTCCCTACCACCAGCCCCTTCCAGCTTAACTTCATGAATGCCTTTATCCAGCAATATACTTTTGACATTCAGCGACAACTGGGAACATCCTGGCTTCTCGACCTGGCTTACGTGGGATCGCAGGGACTGCATTTGCCTCGCGAAACGGATCCTAACCAGCAAATTAATTCGAACCCTGCGGTTTGTATTCAGTTTGCTGGCTGCCCGCGCCCGTATTCCCTGTACTCAGGGTTCTCCTACACCGAGTCCTCAGGCAGTTCCTCTTACAACGCGGTCCAGGCCAAGGTGCAGCGCCAGTTCGCCCGGGGCCTCAGCTTAATCGGTTCCTACACCTGGTCCAAGTCGATTGACACAGCTTCAGGCGCGTTTGGCGACACCCGCAACCCGAACTTTCCGCAGAATTCAAGGGACTTGGCGGTGGAAAAGGGCCTTTCCGACTTCGATTATCGTAACCGCTTCTCGCTGGCGTACGTATACCAACTTCCGATCGGTTCAACCGCCTGGAGGCTAGATAACCACTCTCTGAACTATCTCATCAAGAATTGGCAGCTCGCGGGGATAGCCACGGCGCAGTCCGGGCCGCACTTCACTGCCAATATAAGCGGCGACATCAGTGGCGCGGACGAAACAGTAATCGCGGGGCAGCCCACGGACCGTCCCAACGTTTCGGGTGCCGGGTTCTATCCTGCTAACAAGACGCCGAACCAGTGGGTGCTGCCCTCAGGTTTCTCCGCCCAGGCGCCGTATACTTTTGGCAACGCCGGAAGGAATATCCTCCAGGGCCCGGGAATCAGCAGTTGGGACTTCTCCATCATTCGCAACTTCCCTTTCAAGGAGTCCATGAACCTGGAATTCCGAGCCGAAATGTTCAATATCTTTAACCGCCCCAACTTTGATATCCCCTATCGTGATCTTGCCTCTTCCTCTTTCGGCGTTATCCCCGATACGCTACCGCCCATCGCCGGCGAAGCCTCGGGCGGACCAGGTGATCCGCGCGAGGTGCAGTTTGGGTTGCGATTGACTTGGTGATTCTCGGTCGCTCGGGCAGCCTGTGATTCTGACGTCCGCTTTCGAGCCTTCCCACCTTCAAGCGGAAGCCATGCCCGATGACCTCAAGGATTTTATCCTGTGGATATTCGAAGCCTCTCTCGATGCTCAACTCCGTGCCGTCCGCCGCCTTCGTAGTGGCCGACCTGAGCCCGCCACCGCACGCCGCCTCCCGGGTCTGTCTCAAGTTGACATGGCGTACGACATCCTCAAGAGGGCTCGCACTCCCGCCTATCTCCGAACTGTTGGCTAGTAGCATCCACTCCACCGTTCACCTCACCGTCGACCGCGAGAGTCTGGTCTCTTCCCTGAGCAAAAAGATCGTCCGTGGCGATCGCTTCATCCGCACTGACAGAAAAGAACGACCAAGCCGGAATCTCACGGGCGTCAAGGCACGTCATTCCACCTTGACGCGGTACAACTGTGAGATCACGTACTTGTACTCCGCCATGCTGGAGAGTTGATATTTCGCCCGACGCTCGTCCAGCCGGGCGGGGTCTTCGACGGGGTCAATGACCGCTTTGCCGCCGTGGATCTTGAACTGTGTTCCGAACCTTTGGGGTTTGCCCTCAGACCGCAGAATGGTATCCACGAGCAACGCAACGTTGGAGCCAGCGATCTGGTTCTCAGCGACCAGCTTTTCCAGTGGCGGCAGAAGCGCCTTCTGGAACTCGCGGTCACGAGAGTGCAGCAGAATGCTGGATGCGGCTTCAGAGGCGTCACGGCCAACGAGGCTGATAGTGGGCCACCCTTTTTGAGCGACAATCTGCTTCAACTCGCCAGTGAGTTTCTCGTCTGTGCTTTCGAGCGCCGGCGCCATGCTGGCTTGCTTCTCCGGAGAGAGCACCATGAGGCGATCCCTTATCGTCCGGTCTGCCTTCTGCATAGCCAGCAGATGTTTCCTCAAAAGCTCATCGACGCCCTTGGCTGTTTCCTGCTCCGGTCTTGCTTCCGGTGGCCTCTTGGGTCCCTGCCAGGGCAAGCGTAATGGACCGAGAGCAATGCACATCAGTGGAACGCTCAGGCCACGAAGCAAGGCACCGCGCAGGCGGCACAGCCGCAGAAACGCCTCATTCGTCTGAGGTGAAACCTCGCTAGGGGGCTGGGAGGTGAAAAGTTGTCGCAAATGAGCCAAGTTCTTGCACCGGTCGTTTCTGTCCCGCGAAGCGGGACACGGTGAATAGCCGTGCGCGAAACGCACGGATCGGAGGCCGCCCCTTGTATCTGACCCTTAAGTGGTCCGAGGGCTAACGCCCACGGCTACTCATGGTCCACCGCTTCGCGGTGGCGCACGACCCTGAGAAGCGCGTATACCTAGGGGTAGCCGTGAGGTTGAAAAATCCTCTGGCTTGGCCATAATAGTCTGTACATGCTTATGGGGGAGTAGCCTATGGGGATCCTCGAGCGGTTGCTGAAAACCGACCGAAAGTTCTGGTTCGTCTGTTATACCTGCATGCAGCAGACCGGACACGACACCCTGAAGGCGGTCTTCTATTGCGAGGGGCCGCCCGTTACGGTCCTGGGGAGGCCCCTGATGCGGTGTCCGCGCTGCGGCAGTACCAACAGCAAATCGTTTCAGGACCTGAAGAACGAAGGCTCGGGTTCGGCCCTCTGGGGGCTGGAAAACATCGTCCGAAAATACCCGCGTAACCAGTTCGAGGTCAAGAACACCAACTAGCCTTATACCTTGAGGTAAGGCTGCAGTCGTTTCCACCAGGCATCGAGTTCGCGCTCGTCGAACTTATCGAGTCCGGGGCTGGTCCGGTTGCGCATCTTCGCGGTCTTGAACACACCTCGCCGCACGAGCACGAACTTGGCAAACTCCATGCCGTAAGTGTTCTCGAGATTGATCATCGGCAGCAGCTTCTGGAACACGTCTTCGGCCTCTTCGTTCTTACCGCCGACCGCCAGGTTGTAAACCTCGGCTTCCACGTCCACGAACTCACAGGCTGGCATGGTCCCCGACGCTCCGCGAGGAATCTCATTGAGCATGTTTCGGCCCGCGTCACCGGAGAAGATGCCGGCCATGACGCCGGAGCGCGCGTATTCCTCCAGGCGGTGAGGAGCGGGGTCCACTTCTTCCTTGATGTAACCAAGCTGCGGGGATCCACGGGCCAGCTCAATGACGAACTCCGTCGAAAGCGCCGGTCCCCACGGGCTGCCGCTGTTCTGGACGAAGATAGGCAACTTCACAGCACGGGCGAGCGACTGGTAGTAGTCACGCACGGTGTCGAGCGAGGCATGGCCGAGATAGGGGGGAAGTGAGATCAAAGCATCGGCGCCCTTTCCTTCGGCGTGACGCGCGAGCTTGATGGCTACATCCTTGAATGGCGCCTGGACACCGATAACCACTGGTCGCCGGCCTGACGTCGCGCCGAGAATCACCTCAGCGCCGCGCATCCTTTCATCTTCGGAAAGCAGGTAGAACTCCGCGCCGAGCTGCGGCCAGACGAGGCCGTGGCCGCCGGCGCGAACACAGAAGTCCGCCTCGCGCGCGAGATCTTCCGTGTCCATCTCGTCGCTTAGGGTGAAGGGAGTCTGCAGAATGGCAAAGACTCCTCGAAACACCCTTCTTTCTGCCGCCGCTCGGGCCAAGGCGGCCGTCAATTTCCCCCACCCAACAAGCGGCTGGACAAGAGCGAGCCCGCCCGCGCGGCGCAGGAACTCACGGCGCCGGACTCTGTTACCCATCGTTGTCATTTTCCCTTTAGTTGACCACAATTTGCCCGCGTCAGAATATCAAAATACGCTACAACCCGCACTGAAGATTGGTTGCGATCCGGTCCCCATTGGGGACCCTTCGCAGGCCGATGGAAAAGGCTCCGGCCGTGTCATCCGAGCGGAGCGAGGGACCTGCCTTTGTGGTTAAGCGTTGAGAAGAAGCAGAAGATTCCTCTTCTGTATGCGGGATCAGAGTGTTAGGTAAGGAGGACTTTCATCTCCATTGGTGGGCCACAGGCCGATGTAACACTCAGCCTGACGGGTACCCTTTCTCAACAGCCTGTTGGGCGCGCTCCTCTAGCCTCCGGTATCCCTCATTTCCGATTGATTTTTGCCCTGGCTGCCGCTAACATGAGGCTCTTTCGTAAGGGCCGTTTGCGCTGTCTTGTTATTCGGCTTTGATCAATTGCCGGGAGCGTGCACGCATCCCGAACACCCGTCGAAAGGAATCGAAATCCGATGAAATCTTCGTTGCAAGTCCTTGCGAGTCTCGGCCTGGCATGCATTATCGCGCTGTTGACGAGCCCTCGCGTCCGGGCAGCAGACAATCCGGACGGCGCCGCCGTTTACAAGCAGAAGTGCCTGATGTGCCACGGAGCGGACGGCAAGGGTTTCTCTGCGATTAAGACCCCCGATTTGACAAACCCCAAGTGGCAAGCTTCCGTCACCGACAAGGAAATGACGGAGGTGATCAAGAATGGTAAGAAGGGTACTCCAATGCCCGCCTTCGCCGACAAGCTAAAGGACGACGAAATCCAGGCAGTGGTCAAGTTCATTCGCAGTTTCGATAGCAGTAAGAAGAAGTGAGCCATGGACCAAGTCCGGGTTGGCATCATCGGTTCGGCCTTTTCCTCCAACATCCACGCCGAGGCGCTACAAGAGGTGCCAGAAGCGAAGGTCGTAGCCGCTTGCTCGCTAAACAAGGGTCACGTGGAGGAGTTTGCGCGCAAGTGGAAAATCCCTGATACCGCAACGGACTTCCGCAAGCTGCTCGACCGAAAAGACATCGATGCGCTGGTGATCGGCATCCCCAATGACCTGCACCGCGAGGTGGTGGTCGAGGCGGCCAGGGCCCGAAAGCACGTCATTATCGAAAAGCCCCTAGCTCACACGCTGGACGACGCCGACGCTATGGTCAAGGCGTGTGCGAAGCACAAGGTGAAGCTGATGTATGCGGAGACGATCTGCTTCTCACCCAAGTATACGCGCGCCAAGAAGCTGGTGGAAGAAGGAGCGATTGGAAGACTCTACATGGCGAAGCAAGGTGAGAAACACTCCGGGCCGCACTCA
>DATJKY010000632.1:0-3226 GCA_035490955.1 Terriglobia bacterium
TGCAATAGAAGTTGGGTGGAATTTGCGCTCATTGTTCGAGCACCCGGCAGCTCGGATGCGACCTTAATGGGAGTACTCCTGCTCCGCTCACACCGCGCGGATAGCTCTACCCTTGGCGACTAGGCAGGATCTATTTCCCAGAAGCCCGTTTGAACGAAGCCTTTTAGCGGCAGACGCTTTCGCGTGTTAGCTGTCTGCGGTGTGTGTGAAGGGATAAGGTTGGGTCATAAGGAGCTAACCCATGACCCACCTTCGCAAAATGATGCTCGAGGAACTCGAGCGTCGTAATTTCGCCCAGACTACCATAAGCAGCTACGTCCGAACCATCGAGGATTTTGCGCGTTACTTTCGGCGCTCTCCTGATCAGCTTACTCCTGAACACATCCGCGAGTACCAAGCGAATCTGTTCCGCGAGAAAAAGCTAGCCGCGTCCACCGTTACGCAACGGCTAGCCGCTCTGCGGTTCTTCTACACTCGTACGCTTAAAAAAGCCTGGACCCTGGCCGATACACCTTATCCGAAGAAGACGCGACACCTTCCCAGCATACTGAGCCCAGAAGAAGTTGCCGACCTCATTGACTCCTCCCAGAGTCAGTTTCATCGCGTGGTATTGATGACGCTCTATGGAACGGGGGTACGGCGTGCCGAGTTGACCCGCCTGCAAATTTCCGATATCGACAGTCGACGTATGGTCATCCACATCCGCGGCGGGAAAGGTCGTCAGGACCGAGATGTCATGCTCAGTCCCACGCTGCTGGAGGCCTTGCGTAACTACTGGCGTGGGCTGAAGCGCAAACCCAAAGACTGGTTATTCCCAGGCGGGCGCTGGCACACCGGCCAAAATCCCATCACTCCCAGGGTAGTGTGGAATGCGTGCCAACGGGCCGCCCAGCGGGCAGGCCTTCAGAACCGGGTTCATCCGCACACGCTGCGTCACTGTTTTGCTACCCACTTGCTAGAAAACGGAGCTGATCTGCGCACCATTCAGCTCCTCCTGGGGCATCACGATTTGAAAGAAACCACAATCTATCTTCATCTCTCACGACGACACCTCAACGCCACCGCGAGTCCTCTGGACTCGCTCAAGCTGAAAGACAAGTCACCGCAGAACAAATAGATGAACCGGCCGCCACTCGAGGTGGCCGATCTGGTTCGTGCCGCGGGACGCGCATTCATCGTAGGAAGCCGCAAGTGGATCACCTGGCAACACCTCAAAGTGTTGCGGGCCATCGCGCGCTGTCGCACTGCCGCCTTGGGCGGGCATCTCGATGAGTGCACAGACTGCGGGTACCGTCCGGCCATCTCCTACAACAGCTGCCGGAATAGGCACTGCCCAAAGTGTCAGGCCAACGCACGCCACCGTTGGCTCGAAGCACGTCGCCAGGAACTTCTGCCGACGCGTTACGTTCATGTTGTGTTCACCCTACCCCATGAGCTGGCGTCCCTCGCCCTGCAGAACAAGAAAATCCTGTACCATCTGTTGCTGCAGACCAGTGCCGAAACTCTCCTCGAAGTCGCTCGCAATCCCAAACATCTCGGCGCCGAGATCGGCTTCTTCAGTGTCCTTCACACCTGGAATCAAAAACTCGAACATCACCCGCACGTGCATTGTGTCGTGCCCGCCGGCGGATTGTCGCTCGATCGCACCCATTGGATCCAGCCACGCTACCCCTTCTTCCTTCCCGTCAAGGTGCTCAGTCGCGTCTTTCGCGGTAAGTTTGTGGCCGCTCTCAAACGCAACTTCCGGCAGGGCGAACTGGGCTTCCATGGCAACCTAAAACCTCTCGCTCACCCCAAAGCCTTCTCCACCTGGATAAGAACCCTGTTCCGAAACGACTGGCACGTCTACTCCAAACGGCCCTTCGGAGGTGCCGAGCATGCGCTCTGTTATTTAGGCCACTACACCCACCGCGTCGCCATCTCCAACCACCGCCTCGTCTCCTTGGCCGATGACCAAGTCACCTTTCGCTGGCGCGATTCCGCTGACCACAATGAACACAAGTTGATGACCCTAGCGCTCGATGAGTTCCTACGCCGCTTCTTGTTGCACCTGCTGCCCAAAGGCTTCGTCCGCATCCGCCACTTCGGCTTCCTCGCCAACCGCCGGCGCACTGCTCTCCTGCCGCTTTGCTATCGACTGCTCGACGCTGAACAACCGTCGCAATCCGAACCAGAAGCGTCGCCGGCCAAGCAGCCGAATCCACTTTGGCACTGTCCCAAATGTGGCGGCCCCATGGTGGTCCTCGAAAGACTTACTGCGGCCCAGCTCCAACTTCGTTCTCCACCTTTTCTCACTGGAGCCGCAGTATGAAACTCCCATTCCCATCTCGCTCACTCGCTGCTTCCCATCACCCGCAGGCGTGGTGCGCCCTTGTCGCTCCCCACCAAGCTCCTAGCTCCGGGCTTCCGCTCGCAAACTACCATCTAACCAAGCTCGCCTGCCCTCCGGTTAGCTCCATAACCGATTCCCCGAGTCTTTCTCATCACGGCAACACCATTGAATTTGCATAACCGCTCCTCACCAGCGGCTTCCTTCAAACAGCTGTAGCGGACGCGCCCCCGCACGCCTCCAGAAAATCTACCCGCCACTCCATATGGGGCCCGTCCGCTACAGCACTAGCGTTTACCAGGACCCTGAGGTCGTTCCTGGGATCGTTGCTGTTCCCTACGGCTTTATTTGTGGAATGCAAGAGTGCCATCGGACCAATAGGGCACTTCGATTGGGACGGTCCGCAGCGGCGGCAGCTCTTTGTTCAGTGGACTATCCGGTTTATCAGGGTCCGGGAACCACATCGACGTGGAAGAAATGGGTGAGTCCGGATCATTGGCGTCCAATTCAGCAGGATCTTTTATCGGCAAGAAAAACATCACGTGGCATAAATTGTGTGAATTGCCCAAATGGGTAAGGTATGCATCCTTGGACATCATGTAGCTCATGGCCCCCGGCTCCACCGGCGGAATCTCCTTCTTCGCATACGCCTCTTGAATACCCGCGATGCGCTCTTTTACAGAGGTCACTCCAGCGAGCGTCATTTGCGTCAGCTTGCTAAAAATCGGCAGGATCGACCGCACAGCCGCTGGATTAAGGCAAATCGCCCCTCTCTGCTTCGGACTCCAGACGTCATAAAAGTCAATGCTGGCCGTCCATGACGGCCCCGCCATGCACACAAAACCGTTCGTACCTTTGACCGCTGTTTCCCAGCCTTTGGGCGTCAGCACCAAAACA
>DATJKY010000633.1:0-3526 GCA_035490955.1 Terriglobia bacterium
TTGGCGCTGCTTCTTTATTCGCTGGTTTACACGAAATTGACGCAGGCCAGCAGCGACCGCGAGAAGGATTGGCTGTTTCGTCTTGCCCTGTCCACTCTCGCGATGACGCTGCCGTTTTTTGTGACCCTGTTTCTTACGTGGGCAGGCTGGCGACAGCAGCGGCAGCAGCAGCAGGCAACCTCAAGATCTGAGAAGCGGCGGCGACATCGTTCGACTTCCCCGGTCATGGAAACGACACCGAGTGCGACTCCGGTGGCGATTAAGATAGGGCTGGTCATGGCGGCGCTATCCCTCCTCCTGATCTGGAAGCCGATCAGCGATGGCACCTCCCGCTGGAAGCAGGTGCGGAATATGGCGATGCGAGACGTGCCTGCGCCTGCCTTCGACACCGTGGATCTCGACGGCAACGTGCAGCGGCTTACCGACCACAAAGGACAGGTGGTGGTCGTGAACATCTGGGCGACGTGGTGCGGCCCTTGCCGGGTAGAGATGCCGCAACTGGACCGCTTGTACCAGGAGCGCAAGGATCAAGGGCTTGCAGTGTTCGGTATCTCCAGCGAAGACGCTGATCTACAACGAAGGTTTCGGCAGCTAGTGCCGGTCACGTACCCGCTGCTTACAGTGGGTGGACAAGTGCCCAATCTGTACCGCGATATCGCACGTTACCCGGCAACGTTCCTGATCGATCGTCAGGGGCGCCTGCAACCTGCGCCGCGACCTGACCAGACTTTCGAGGAGTTGCAGGCAGCCGTTGATCACTTGCTGAAAACCGGCCCTTAGCAGCGCCCGCTCACATTGGCTTGAAGCTGATGGCTGACGGTTTGGCGGTGCTCATCTTCGGCTGCGAGACTGTCGGCTCTGTGGCGGGTCGCGCTTCGACCCTGCTCCGGGCCAGAAGTCAGCTTGTAGGAAGTTGAACGGTCACTTGGGCTGTCGGCCAACTGTTGGCGAGTGACGGCCAACTCGGCAGTAATTGACTGCAGTGAACGATCCGACTGCGCAGGGGACCGACCAGCAGCGGAAGCACGGCTTTCCAAAAACCCTCGCGGAACATCCCGCGCAACCTCTGATTCTTCAGCAAACTTCTCGCGCACTTTCAGTTTTCCAGAACCACTTGGTTTTGGAAACTGCCAATTTCGAAACGCCAGTTTCGAATTGCCGACAGTCCGTTCAGACCCTCATCATTCAGCGCTAGAGCTAGACCCGACCGTTCATTTCTGGGACCCGTACGCTGCTCGTCGGAGATGCCGACGGGACAGCCCCGGTATTCGGCTGGCGCGCCCTCTGTTATCGTCTCTCGCAGATCGACCTCGCGCTCACGATCGATTGGGCGCGGTCCACAAAATTCGACCGAGGTGACTGATGGCGTGCGACCCAGGAGAGTTGAGACACGTTCCACTATTTGCGCTGCTCGATGAGGAGGAAGCTGCTGTACTGGCCGCACAGGTCGAGCTCAAGCGATTCGCCCCACGGCAGCGCATCTACAAGATCGGGGATCCGGGCAATCAGGCCTACGTCATGATGTCGGGGAGCGTACGAGTAACGACCGTCGATGAGGACCATCAGGAGGTCCTGGTTGACGAACCGGGTCACGGAGACTTCTTCGGCTTCGCTTCGATGCTTGAGCAGACCCCTCACCAGACCAACGCCATTGCTATGGAAGAAACAGTCTGTCTTGAGGTGGATCGCAACGACATCGCCATTCTGTTGGAACGCAAACCGATGGCCGGCATGGATATGCTAACCGTGCTGGGGCGTCAGTTCCATGCTTCCCAGCAACTGGTGCGGGTGCGGGCCAGCCGCAATCCCAACCAGGTGATTGCGGAGGAATTGACTCTGGGAGAGCGCATCGCCGACTCGGTCGCCCGCTTCGGTGGATCCTGGACGTTCATCATCCTGTTCGGGATCGTGCTTATGATCTACTCCGGGCTGAACGTAAGCCTGGGTGGCAAGGCGTGGGACCCGTATCCGTTTATTTTGCTGAACCTTTTCCTCTCCATGCTGGCCGCCATCCAGGCACCGGTCATAATGATGAGCCAGAATCGCCAGGACACGAAGGACCGCCTGCGTGGTGAACTGGATTACGATGTGAATCGGCGCGCCGAGGCCGAGATTCAAGGTTTGGCGCACAAGCTGAATCTGCTGAGTGACAAGATTGGCGATATTGACGACCTGCTTCGGTTGGGAGCGACTCCGAAGGGGGACAAATCAGCAAGACAGCGGACTAGAACGGTCGAAGACGGCTAGGACTTTCGCCTCGCTTCATACTCCCGCAGACGCTCCCGGTCGGACCGTTGTTATCTCAGGTGTTGCCAGCGCAGAGCGACGTCCTGGCAAACTGCCAAGGATGCGAATCCGAAAGTCTGAGGCAGTTGCCCATGATGTGCGTCAAAGGCCTTTACGGTTACATTTTCGTCTCTGTAGACAATGCCCGGATTGATTTCATAAACATTTACTTTGTGTCCCGGTTTTATTGGAGTGCTCCAGCCCCTTAGTTCTGTTCTTAATGTCGACCTCGTAAGCCTTCGAGAGATGATTGGCCATCTCCTGCGTTCCGGACCGTAAACCTCCAGAGGTTCCTTTCTCCCCATAATCCACGGCGTAAGAATGATGTCGGCAAATCCAAGCGTGTGGTCGGCATGCAAGTGGGTGATGAAGCCGATCTTGAGGTTTACCGGCTCAAGAGCGTTTACACCTTTGTTGCGCGCTGCCGCGGCTCGCCGGACCAGCCTGGTTCCAAAATCCACGAGATAAGGAGTGCCGTTGACGATAATTGCTGTGCAAGGCCCGCTACGCTCTGGGTCTGGCAGCGGAGTTCCGGTTCCCAGCAAAACAATTTGCGTTTTAGCTGTCGTCTTGGTTTGCGCATGCGAGTTGCCAAGGCAGGGTAAGAGAATTAAGAACCTCAATCCGAGAAAGTAAACGTCTGCAGCGACTTGAGGTCATGCGCGATCTCCTACAGGAGAAAGCCGATTGTATAGACATTTCCCGCGTTCCGCTCATGTAGTCGGGCGCATAAGCCGCAGTACGTTCGCTCCGGTCACATGTTTGCGGTGTATCGTCGGCTAACCAGAAGTTATCCCGAAACCGGCTTCGCGGAGATTACCTGCTCCACCCACCCCATGAACATTGCCAAGGGGCCAGATGAGTACTCGGGACAATACTCCCGGCCAACTCCGCGCGCTGGCCGTTCAAGGTCCAACCTTTGCTCTGTCTAAGACATGTCTTGGCCGCCATCCGCCAGTTGAAGGGTCACTGGTGCAATCGAAGGCTGTTCTTAGAGGCATCGTTCGGAATCCGCTTCGGGAAGATGACCGCGTGACTCCCCTCGTTTTGAGAACGGTTTGGCTAACCTGTGGGCGCTTGCCCGCTGTTCTCCAACACACAGACTCCGCCCCACGGCTTGTCAGGCTTGCGGCCTGCAGGGTCGGGCAGAAGAGACAGCAGCCGCATGCCAAATGACAGCCGTTTCAACTTAGCCGCAGTTTGTAACAGCGAACGCGTCTCGACCACCTTCCAGCCATAC
>DATJKY010000634.1:0-6909 GCA_035490955.1 Terriglobia bacterium
TCTTCCATTCCATCACCTCGCGCTCCGCGTCGGCGGCGCGACGCTCGGCCTCCGATGTTTCCAGGCCTAGGGCGAGGAGCTCCTGCGGGTGCACCGCGGCGCCACCGGGCGAGGAGCGCACGCTTCCTCCCTCCTGGTCCAGCACCGCCTTGAGGATGCGGTGCACGATGAGGTCCGGATAGCGGCGGATCGGCGAAGTGAAGTGCGTATACGTCTTCGACGCCAGAGCGAAGTGGCCGAGGTTTTCCTCTGAGTAGCGAGCCTGCTTCAGCGAACGGAGCATGAGGTAGGAAAGAATGCGTTCTTCGGGCTTTCCGGCGATACGCTGGGTGAGGCGCTGGTAGTGCCGTGACGTAATCTCCAATTCACCTGACAGCAGCGCTTCTTCGAAGCGTGGGTATCGGTCACGCTCGTCACGCCGCCGGACGCGCACTCGGCGCGCTGCCGGCAAGTCGATGCCCAGCGAGTAGCCGAAAGTGGCGGCGATCTCTTCAAACTCCAGCACCTTCTTTGGATCGGGCTTTTCATGGATGCGGTAGAGGGTGGACACCCCGGCCCGTTCGAGGTGCCGGGCTACGGTCTCATTGGCTGCCAGCATGAACTCCTCGATGATGCGGTGGGCAATGTTGCGCTCCGAGCGCGTGACGCCGATCATGCGCCCGTACTCGTCAAACTCGATTTCGGGCTCAGGCAGGTCGAAGTCGATGGAGCCGCGGGCGTCGCGTCGCCGGTTGAGGAGGCGCGCCAGCTCCTCCATCCGCCGGAAGCGCTCCACCTGTGCGCCGTAGTCCCGCCCCGCGGGATCGGCCTCACCGGAGAGCGCCGCATAGACAGCCGTATAGGTCATGCGCTCGGCGCTGCGGATGATGCCGGGTGTAATCTCGTAGGCTACGACCTGACCCGCCGGGTCAAGCTCCATCAGCACCGACATCGTCAGGCGGTCGACGTGAGGGTTGAGGCTGCAGATGTCGTTAGAAAGCTCCAGCGGCAGCATGGGCACGGCGCGGTCAGGAAAATAGACGGAGGTGCCGCGCAGCCGGGCCTCACGGTCGAGCGCAGTCCCCGGCCGCACGTAATGCGCGACGTCGGCAATGTGCACCTGAAGCAGGTAGTCGCCGTCAAGCAACCGCTCGACGTGCACAGCATCGTCAAAGTCCTTGGCCGTCTCCCCATCAATGGTGACGATGTCGAGACTGCGGAAGTCACGCCGCCGGGCGCGCTCCGCTTCGGGAATGTACTGGGGCGCAACTTCGGCTTCGGCCAGCACTTCGGGTGGGAACCGGTGCGGCAGATGGAACTTGCGGATGATGATCTCGACGTCGACGCCAAATTCGTCGCGCCGGCCGAGAATCTCGGTGATGCGCCCGCGCGGGTTCGCGAGGCGGGCCGGATCGGCGTACTGGGTGATCTCCACGTCCACAATCATACCGTCCAGCTCGTGCGGGGCGGCGGGCCCTGCGGACCAGAGCGCTGGGTTGCCAGAGGCTTGGGGAGTCCTGGGGGCGGCGGGCCGCGCCCTCTGGCCCTCAGACTCGCCGCCGAATTGGCGATTGCGGCTCGCGGCATCCTGGGCTTCCTGGGGCCACTCCTGTCCACGCGGGATGATGATCTCCATGGGGATGCGGTGGTCATAAGGAATCACGTAGTTATAGCGTCCACCACAGCGGAACTCACCCACTACAGTCCGTTGTGCCCGCTCAGTGACGCGAAGAATACGCCCTTCCAACCGGCCGGCGCCCTCCGGGCCGCGCCCGCGCGCCGAGCGGACCACTCGTACCTCCACTCGATCGCCGTGCATGGCCGAGCTCATACCATCGGGAGGAATGAAGATGTCCTGGTCGCTCTCCGCCAGTGGCGCGTCGGGCACCACAAATCCGTAGCCGTCACGGTGGCCGATCAGGCGGCCGCTCGCCACGTTCCGGCCTCGTGAGACGCCGCTCGACGCCGGGGACGAGCTGGGCGTACGCGCGGGCCGGTGCAGGGCAAAATGGCTTTTCTTCAAGGAGAGAATCTTGCGCTGCCGGGAAAGGTCCCGGAGGAGCTGCTTCAAGTCACGTGCCTGGCTGCTGCGCAGGCCCAGTTCAATCACCAGATCTCGCAGCCGAAAGGTCTTGGCGGGGTTGTGCTCGAAGACTTTCAGGACCTCCGACGGCGAGGGCAATTCACGCATCGGGCTACTGTCATACCCACTCTAAGGCGCCGCGCTTCCAGATCCAGAAATAACCAATCACCAGGATGCCCAGGAACACCAGCATCTCTACCAGGCCGTAGAGGCCGAGCACTCTGTATTCGACTGCCCAGGGATAAAGGAAGACGGTTTCCACATCGAAGACGACAAAAAGAATGGCGACGAGATAGAAGCGCACTGTATAGCGACCGCGGGCATCGGACTCCGGAGTGATCCCGCACTCGTAGGGCATTAATTTCTCTGCGCTTTGCTGAGGTGTGGGCCGGATAAACTTGGCGATCCAGAGCGTAACGATCGGGAAGATCGCGGCAATGGCAAAGAAGATTAGAACCGGTCCGTATTGGTTGAGCATGGGTGCTAGCCCTTCGCCCAGGTCGAGTGTCTCTCAAAACCAGAGTACATCATAACACGGCGAGAGCGGTGTTAGTCTCGGGTCTGCACCCCTGGACCTTGAGACTCAGTCTCGTCGAGACCGGAGCCGGGCGCGTATGTATGTGTGTGTGTGCTAGGAAGTTATTGACACCAGGGCAATCGCCAAGTAAATCTGTAGAGTGAAACGGGCCAGGAAGGAAGGACTTCATGAGCTGGAAATCAACCTCGCTGACAGTCGCCTGTGGCCTTGCCTTGCTCGGCTGCCCTGGCTGGTCGCTGAGAGCTCAGAAGACTAACTCGCCTGCCTCCACCAAGAGTGTTTCCGGAATGTGGAGGTCACAAACCACGGGGAACGAGTATCGAGTCGAAATCGAGGGAGGGATCCTCAAGGCCGAACGAATGGACCTCCCTAAGGACTCGGTCCACGAAGGAGCCTACGTTCGCACCACGGCACAGCACCAAGGATCGAACTGGATCGGAAAGACTCAGATCTTTCTGCCCTGCGCCTTAGGCCACGGGCCGATAATCAACAAGTGCCACCTGACGATGGGATTTGAGATTACGGAGGTGGGCCCAAATCTGATCCGGGGCAGGATCGAGAATCCCGACCTCAATAAGTTCGATTGCAAGAGCTGCAACACACCCAAAAAGGAATGGAAGGATTTTGTGTGGGTGCCCGAGAAGCGGTAGGCAGTAAGCAATAGGCAGCATGCAGTAGGCACGGCAGCACGGGGTTGACAGGCGGCGATCGACAAGCGGTAGCGAGTGCAGCAAGGCTAAGAGATCAAGTATAAAGCTGTTCGGGAGTGGGCCTCACATCCGCAAGGGCACGCATCGTTAGGCTCCATGAGGGGAGTACGGCGGACTGAGAGTCTAGGGGGAAGTCCTCTCCGTGGGCAAATTGAGAGGCACAGGGCTCCCGCAGATGACAACCGAACCACGCGAAATCTGCCCCGTGTGCCGGTCGCTCTTAGAATGGCGAGTGTGAATGGTATGGCCGTTGACTTCCGCCACCCTCCCGCACAACTCACTATTCACAATTCACCGTGCTCAAGACTGCCGACTGCTTGCTGCCGACTGCCTGCCGAAGCCCGACTTGCCAGAGCATGAAGGCGTACTCGAAGGCCGTCTCGCGCAAATGGTCGTAGCGGCCCGACGCCCCGCCGTGGCCGGCCGCCATATTCACCTTGAGCAGCAGCGGGTTTGAATCGGTCTTCAACGCTCGCAGCTTAGCGACGTATTTCGCCGGCTCCCAGTACATCACCTGGCTGTCGTTGAAGGACGTCTTGACCAGCAAGCTGGGGTAAGTTTGAAAGCCCAGGTTTGTATACGGACAGTAGGTCTTGATGTAGTCGTATTCGCCCTTCTTCCGGGGATCGCCCCACTCCTCGTATTCAGGCACGGTCAAGGGCAAGGAGGCATCCAGCATCGTGTTCACCACATCCACGAACGGTACCAGCATCACCATCGCTTTGAACAGGTCCGGACGCAGGTTGGTGACCGCACCCATGAGCAGCCCGCCGGCGCTCGCGCCGGTCGCGATCAGCCGGTCCTGCGACGTGAACTTCTCCGCCAGCAGGGCCTCGGCGGCGGCGATAAAGTCGGTGAAAGTGTTCTTCTTGTTCATCATGCGGCCCTGGTCGTGCCACACCTTGCCCATCTCACCGCCACCCCGGACGTGGGCGATGGCGAAGACGAAACCCCGGTCGAGGAGGCTGAGTCGTGAGGAGTTGAAGGTGATGGGGTAGGAAGAGCCATACGATCCATACGCGGTCAGCAAACATGGACGAGACCCGCCCCGCGATCCAGAGGGCTGCGTCGCGCTCCGTCGCTCAAGCTTTGGAGCGTAGGCGACTGAAGCCTTGGAGCGTAAGCCACCTTCGGGCAGCGGGCCGTCGCGCCGGAAGTCCTTCCGATAGACCAGCGAAATAGGGATACGTGTGCCGTCCGTGGCCGTTGCCCACAGGCGCTCGGATCGGTATTGCTCGAGGTCGTAGCCGGGAACCTCCACCCGCTTCAGCAGCTTGGACTCACGCGTCTCCACGTCGTAGTCGTAGACGGAATTCGGTGTCGCCAGCGACTGGTAGCTGTAACGGAATAGCTTGGTGTTGTACTCGTGGTTCTCCGCCGGGAAGACCGCGTACGCCGGCTCCGGAAAGAAAACCGAATAGGATTCGTCGCTGCGGAAGTCGGTCACTCGGATCCGCGGCAGGCCATCCTCGCGTTCCAATAGCACATAGAAGTTGGCAAACATCTCCACGCCCGCGAGATAAACGTCTGGCCGATGAGGAACAACCTCCTTCCAGTTCTCCTTGCCCGGGTCGCTGATGGCGGACCTCACCAGGCGGAAGTTGCGGCCGGTATCATTAATACGGATGAAGAACTGATCGCCGTGATGGTCCACCGTGTATTCGTGGTCCGGCTGGCGGGGCACGATCACCTTCCACTCGCCAATCGGCTCACCGGCGGGAAGATAACGCCATTCCGAGGTGGTGTGGCTACCCGAAGCGAGGAGTAGGTAAGCCTTGCTGCGGGAGCGCTCCACGGTGATGTTAAAGCGCTCGTCCTTCTCCTCGTAGATCAGGTCATCGCGAGTTGCCCCCAGATGATGCCGGTAGAGACGATACTGCCGCTTGGAGGGATCCTCCACGGTATAGAAAAGGGTCCTGTTGTTGTTGGCCCAAGCCACGGAGCCGGTCTTCTCGACCTGATCGGGCAGAATCTGACCGGTGCGCAGATCTTTGACGCGCAACGTGTATTGGCGGAAGCCAGTTGTGTCAGTGGAATAGGCAAGCAGATTGCCGTCATCGCTCACCACCAGGGTGCCGAGTCCAAGAAATTTCTC
Source organism: Terriglobia bacterium (assembly GCA_035490955.1). Lineage (GTDB taxonomy): Bacteria > Acidobacteriota > Terriglobia > UBA7540 > UBA7540 > DATJKY01. The sequence goes on from DATJKY010000634.1 coordinate 5,406, forward strand.
ACCCTTGGCGAGCTCGTTGAGGTCGAGAACGATTTCCTCCGGCGCATCCAGGCTGCCGCCTTTGCGGCACCAAGTCGGGTACTGTTTCCCCTGCTCGGTTCGGCAGTAATAGTAGTAGCCGTCGCGAAGGAAAGGAACAGATAGGTCGGTTTCCTTGATGTGACCTACCATTTCCTTGTAAAGCTCTTCCTGCAGTCCTTCGGTGGGCCTCATAACTGCGTCCGTGTAAGCGTTCTCCGCCTCGAGGTAAGCCTTCACCTCGGGATTGGATTTTTCGCGCAGCCAGAAGTAATTGTCTACGCGACGGTCGCCGTGGACCATGTCCACTTTGGTTATCCTCTGCGCAACCGGCGGCTCCCTTCGACTTTGCTCAGGGACGCCGAGCAGAGTCGAGGCGTGAGGCGACGTAGTATCGGCGTCCAGCAGGTCCGGCGTTATGACTGTTGTCGTGAGAGTAGTAGCCATCCGAAATCACCAACCGAAGCCCCTCCTCTCCATTTTGACACTCCCCCGCCGGTTTTGTCCCCATGTTTTTATGGGTTCAGAGAGTCTCGAACGGTCAGTTAAGGCTATTATTTTCAATAACTATCCGAGAGTTTGCATTAACGTCTTTTATTTACAGCAAGATGGCGTTACAAGGAGACAGAAGCTTCTGGACCCTGTGGTCCTGCTCATACATGATCCTTGATTCTGGGAAGCTAATGCGGCAGCTTCGCAGCGCACTCCAGCGCGGCTCCGGCTGCTTCGCCCAATACAGCATCAGCGATGGGACGTTTCTGATCTTGGGGGGGCCAGTGTCGGTGCGTCGATGCCCGTATACTCTTCGTCGCTGGGACGCAAAGGCCAGTTTCGGAAGTCAATTTTATAAGCTATTGAAAACAATATACTTATGTTTAATCGTTAATGGAAGAACGGCTCAATGTCATTCGAATTTCGCAAAAAAAGCGGCCTAATTTCGCTGTAAGTTACTGAAATAATTTGACATATAACTCTTGGGTTTGTTTCTCTCATCTGCATCGTATATTGTTGATAAAAAGGATGTTAATTGCGTTGGGTTTGATTTTTCCTCCTTCCTTAGCTGTTTGTCCCGAGATGTCGGTGCGGAGTCATCACCTGAGGCCCGCCAGCAGGCTGCTGAAAAAACCTCCGAGCATGTCATCCTCAGCGGAGCGAAGGATCTGCTTTTTGTTTGTTTTCAATTGAGGAACAGCAGATGCTTCGCTGCGGTCAGCATGACAGATACCCTTTTTCAGCAGCCTGCTTCGCGTGTGCCGAAATCGCATAAAACACCTCATAAACTACCATAACTTAGATTACTGCTTTGTCAACAACAAATTTGCGCTTTGCCGAGGGTGAGAGCCGGGAGCTTATGGAGGGCGGTAGCTTGCTACCGCTTTCGCTTAGGCCGGCTTGCTGGCCATGGGGCGGGTACCGCGCCTGGGGAAGCTAGGCCCCGATCAAGCTCAAGGAACTGTGACTTAAAGCATAAAATTGCCGTTTGGCA
>DATJKY010000635.1:0-3776 GCA_035490955.1 Terriglobia bacterium
TGTCACCCTGTAGACCTTGCGGCCCCTGTTTGCCTTCGGGGCCACTGTCGCCCTTGTCTCCCCTCTCACCTTTCTCGCCCTTGTCACCCTGTATACCTTGCGGCGCCTGTTTGCCTTCGGGGCCGCTGTCGCCCTTGTCTCCACTCTCACCTTTCTCGCCCTTGTCACCCTGTAGACCTTGCGGCCCCTGTTTGCCTTCGGCGCCTGCCACGCCCTGAATGCCTTGCGCCCCCTGAGGTCCTGCTGGCCCTTGTGGTCCAGCATCACCCTTGGGACCGGGCTCGCGACCGCATGCAGCTAGGGACAGCGACATCACTACGGCGAGCAGTGGAAAAGGTTTCATCGTGTGGCTCCAGCCCATGTTTCCGGCGAGACTACCGATTCAAAAGACGCTGCCACAAATTGGTTAGCGATTCGTCACCAATGAAAGCGAGCCGCCACATGCCGGCGCCAGCCGGTACTGCGATTTGTATACGTCAGTCCGATCGCTCGGCCTCAGATATCCCGCGAGGGTATGAAGCTGGCGCGCGGCTATTTCATCGCCTTGATTGGGTTTCGCTCGCGGTGGAATGCGCGCAGGTCCTCGAAGAATCTGCGAGCGATTTCGGGCGACACTTCCAGCGGCTTGCGTTTGATCATTTGGGCCGGTCCCCAAGTAATTACCGGCAAGCCACTTCGGCTGCGATCCGATCAAAATCGCCGTTGGTCAAACGCCGATCTTCAGCACCGAAGGCTTGCAGATACCATCACCGCGGAGTTCGCTAAACGGACCGCCCCGCTCGCGGGTCGCCCAAACGAACGGCCTTCCGTTGGTCGAAAAGGGACTGGCCGCCATACGAGCGACGGGTGCTGTTTTCACAATTCCATACTACCTCCTTATGCTGGCCCAGGTGCACGCGGCACTAGGTCAGCCAAAGGAGGCTCTGAAGCACCTTGCGTCGGCAGCTGAGCTCATCGAGAAAAACGATGAGCGGGTGTGGGAGCCAGAGCTGCACACGGTGCGAGGAGAATTGATGAGTATGATCGGTGATCGGGCCGCAGCGGAAGAGGCCTTTCATCGGTCGCTCACAATTTCTAGAAATGTCAGCGCAAAATTAATTGAACTCCGCGCCTCAACCCGGCTCTCATCCCTCTGGCGCGACCAGGGAAAGCGCACCGAAGCCCGCGACCTGCTCGCGCCGATCTACGGCTGGTTCACCGAAGGCTTCGACACGATGGACCTCAAGGAGGCAAAGGCGCTGCTGGCGGAGTTGGCGTAGTAAGGAACACTTGCCGCCTTTTAGGCTCATCAGCGAACTGGCGACACGTCTCATTGAGGTCCGCTAAGTGGGGCGGAGCGGATTAGATTTGCGAAGCGCCGGGAGACCGGCAGGAGTAGAGAGTGCAAGTCTCTCACGATGAAGGAGTAGGGATCCACATTGGCCCCGAGTCATGCGCAGTTGCCCGCGAGGACTTCGGCGAAGCGTTGACAGGGGGGTGCATAGGCCAGCCATTGAGCCGCAAAGAGTCCTATTCCGGGTGCCGACGCCGTTGCGTTACTTTCGGTGTGAACTATGGCAGCCACACTGATGCGCGGTTGACGTGGTCCCCTGCGTCCGGAAACTTCGAACGCTTCAGCGGCCATTGGAAAGTTGGGTCTCCCACTGCAGAAGGGTTTTGCAACACAATCCCCCGAGCAGCTGAAATAAGACCTGAAGTTGCAGGAGGTCCGCTTTCATGGCTCGATAGCCCTCTCTGACCCCTGGAGCCAGTTGAAGGGGCGGCCGTCGACTGCCGCGAGGCCTGTGCCGATGAGCATTAATCCGAGGAAGTCGTTGGCGCCCAGTTTCTCGCCCAGGACCATCGCGCCAAGGATTATCGCGCTGACTGGGATCAGAAATGTCACGAGAAGCAGATTGGTTGCACCAGCGGTCGCCAGGATATGGAAGTAGAGCACGTATGCTAACGCGGTCGATAACGCCGCAATGCCGATGAGGGCTGCCCAGGTATGAAGGCTCGGCGTCTCAAGGAGCCAAGGTCGATCTACGGCCAGGGCCATGGGAACCAGCATCACCGTGGAAGCCGTCACCTGTCCGGCTGCGGTGAGCGTTGGGACAACACCCAGCACCCTGAACCGCCGTCCAAAGACGCCTGCGAACGCGTAAGAGAGAGCGCCTCCCAGGACGGCTAATGGAGCGACGATGTCGTAGCCCAGGTGGTTCAACGCTTCCGGGCCGATCATTGCGGCAACTCCGATGAACCCGGCGATAACCCCCAAAGTGCGGGGACCCGTTATCTTCTCGTCAGCGGTGAGAACGTTGGCCACGATGACGGTCCAAAGAGGTGTCGTTGCGTTCAAGACGGATGCAACGCCGCTGGCGACGCGTGTCTGTCCCCACACGATCAATGAGAAGGGGATGACGTTGTTGAGCAGTCCCATTGCGAAGAATGCTGCCCACACTTGACGATCCCTGGGCATCCGCAGGCCGATCGATTGAATCACCGCGTTCAGGATGATGGCTGCCAGGCCAACGCGCACAGCTGCGATGGTAAGGGGCGGAAGCTCTTTGACTGCCACCCCCGTGAAGAAGAAGGAACCACCCCAAAGCATCGACAGACTGACGAGCATGATCCATTCCTTGACGGTCATGCTTCGGTTGATTGCTGGTGCCATGAGTGACCTCGCGCGACCGGCGAACCGCTAAGCCGTCGGCGTGTGCTTAGCCACCCGTTTCCTGGCTTCGAGGCGTTTGATGCGAGGCAGAAAACAAACACAGCGAACTCGCCACCAGGATTCGTGCTGCTTATGCGGGCACGCCGATCGCGCCCATCCGGCAGCCGCAGTTGGCAACGGCGTAACGACGGAGATCAGCGACCAGCCTCCAGCGTAGCCGTCGAACTGCACGTCGTCGTGCGACCCAGCGGTCCTCGGTCGTCAATGCGAATTGACAGCAGTCTCCGTCCTTCTACGCACGTGGCGCTGATCTCGTGTGAGCCATGGCAGCCTCACTGATGCGCGGAAGCAGGCGAAGCCTCCTTAGTCCCCGAAATTTGTTAGAACGAGCCTGCGAGGCCGCAAGAACATCCAGTACACGGTGCGCTGCACCGAGTTGTCGCCGACCCGGTTCAAAAGTTTTTGGCGGGTTTGACCGCGCGACCAGACGCGGCCTCGGCCTTTCGCCGAGTAAATGTGGTCGGCCCACCATCATGGCTGCTATAACAACGCCGCGATGCCTTTGAAGGGCAAATAACCGCTGACCGGCGAGAGGTGCATCTGGGCGGGATTTGGGTTTGGCGACCGGAGGCCGAAAATGAAACATGCGACTGCGGAAGATTTAATTCCGATAGCCGGTCTTCTAGACAAGATCAGGCGCGAAAAGCGTATCAGCGAACGGACGTTTGGCATCTTTTACTTTCGCGGAAAGGCTTTTTTGCACTTCCACCGGGATCCTCGCGGCCTCTTTGCTGACCTTCGCGGTCCTGACGACTGGGAACGCCTTACCGTCAACGGTCGGCGCGGACAGGCTTTGTTGCTGACCAAGATGTCGCAACTGCTCTCAAACTCCAGCCACAGATGAACTGATCGAGCGTGCTGGAGTGGAGGCCAAGCTACATGCTGCGACACGCCTGCGGCTTCGCGCTGGCCAACAAGGGGCACGATATCAAGGCTTTGCAGGCTTACCTGGGGCACAAGAACATCCAGTTCCCTTGGGGGCTGTTAGGCCGTTATCGTGCCTGTAGCGTGGATTTTGTTCCCGTTTGAGGTTGGAGTCACGCGGCTTTGAGGCCGACCGCTC